>VGRQ01000482.1 GCA_016875315.1 Deltaproteobacteria bacterium
CAAGCCGCGGGATGGCGCGCTGCCCGCAGCCGCCCGGGCCCAACCGGCGCCCGGCCTACGACGACGCCCAGCGGAAGAACCGCCGCGTGTTCGCGACGGTGAGCGACTCCATCTCCGCGACCGGCCGGCCCCGCAACGCCGCGACCTTCGCGAGCGTGTGCGCCACGTAGGCCGGCTCGTTCTTCTTTCCCCGGTGGGGCACCGGGGTGAGGAAGGGCGCGTCGGTCTCCACCAGGAGCCGATCGTCGGGGACACGGGCCGCCACCTCGGCCATCTCGCCGGCCGTCTCGAAGGTGACGATGCCGGGAATGGAGATCCACCCCCCGCGGGCGACGATCTGCTCCATCATCGCGAGGTTGCCGGTGTAGCAGTGGAAGAGCACGCCGGTGTCCCAGGCGCTCTCGTCGTCGAGGATGCGCAGGGTTTCCCCTCCGCTCTCCCGGTCGTGGATGATCACCGGGACCTGTCGCCGCCGCGCCTCGCGTAGCTGCGCCCGGAACACGGCGCGCTGCGTGTCGCGAGGGGAGCTGTCGTAGTGGAAGTCGAGCCCCATCTCGCCGAGGGCCAGCACCTCGGGGAGCTGGCTCATGTCGAGCAGATCGGCGAAGCGGGCGTCGGTGAAGTCCTTCGCGTCGTGGGGATGCAGCCCCACGCTGGCGCGCACGTTGGCGTGACGACGCGCGACGGCCACCGCCCGCGCCGCGCTGTCGAAGCCGTAGCCGCTGCCGACGCTGAGCATGTGGGTGACGCCCGCCGCCACGGCGCGAGCGACCACGGCATCGACGCCCTCGTCGCCCCCGTAGGTGGAGGGGTCGAGGTGGCAGTGGCTGTCGATCACCGCGCCTCCAGGTTCATCTGCGCCAGCAGCGCCTCGAGCACGGTGCGACCGTTCACGTTGAGCGCCAGCCGCTCGCGCGCGCTCGCGACGTGCCCCCACATCCGGCCGAGGCCACCCGGCCAGAGGATGCGCGCCCAGTCCTCGTAGTGAGCGCGAAGCTCGGGATGCACGAGGCCCTCGCGGCCGCTGGCCACCAGCGCCGTGTCGCGGAGGAGTTCCTCGAACACGTCGAGCACCAGCTCGGCCCGGTTGACGCCGCCCTCCTTCTTGCCCTCCGCCTCGGCGAGGGCGAAGGCCTTGTGGAGCGGCTGCCCCACCGCCGACACCAGCGCGTCGCGCAGTTTCCGTCGCGACTCGCCTTCGCCCTGCGACAGCTTCAGCGCCTGGCCGGGGGAGCCCCCCGACATCACCGCGAGCTCGGGATCGAGACCCCGCGCGGCGAGCCAGCCGCGCAGCTCGGCGCCGGGCACCGGCCCGAACCGAACCCGCTGCGATCGGCTGCGGATGGTCTGCAACAACGACGCCGCCCGCGCGCTCACGAGGATGAACTGCGTGCCCTGGGGGGGCTCCTCGAGCGTCTTGAGCAAGGCGTTGGCGCTCTCCTCGTTCAACGCGTCGGCGGGATCGATGATCACGAAGCGGCGCCGCGCCGAGTGACGCTGGAGCTGGATGGCCTCGATGGTGCGATGGGCCTGGTCGATGCTGATCACCCGCGTGGCCTTCGACGGGTCGGGGCCGACGATGAGCAGGTCGGGGTGCGAGCCGGCGAGCATCTGGCGACACGACGGGCACTGGTCGCAGGGGCGGGTGGGCGCCGCGCAGTTGGCGTAGCGCGCCAGCCAGAAGGCAAACGTCGCCTTGCCCACGCCGCTCGGGCCCTCGAAGAGGTAGCAGTGGTGCGCACGCTCGCTGTCGAGCGCCGCGATGACGCGGGATTGCACGCGCACGTTGCCGAGCAGGGGCGAGGACACGGGGCGGAGCTAACCGCTCGGCGCGCGGGCCCGCGGCTTAGACCCCCGGCGTGGACGACCAGGCCTGGATCGCCGACGTGATCGCCCGGGGCGCCCGCCACGGGCACGGGCCGGTGTGCGTACACCGCACGCCGCTCTCGCTCTCCGCCGCGGAGGGGCGTCGCTGGCGACGGCTGCTCCCGGCGGTCCATCGCCTGCTGCGCAAGGTCCGCGCCGCGCTGCTCGCCGACCTCGATCGCGGCCCCGAATCGCTCGCCGCGCGCCTCGGCACCCCCCTCGACGCCATCGAGTGGGCGCGTATCGATCCCGGTTTCCCCGACGTGGCGCCCCTCGCCCGCCTCGACGCCTACGTGGTGGACGGGCAGCCGCAGTTCCTCGAACTCAATGCCGAGAGCCCCGCCGGCATGGGCTACGCCTCCGCGCTGGCGCCCCTGTTCCCCGGCGCCGGCCATTTCCTCGATCCTCTCCCCCGGGTGGTGTCCACCGTGCGCGCGCTGGCGCGGGAGTGGGGCATCTCGACCCGCCGACCGAGCATCGCCATCGTCGACCTGCCGGGCGTGGCGACCGCACCGGAGTTCGAGCTGCTCGCCACGGCCTTCCGCGCGGGGGGTCACCCCGTCGTGGTCGCGACACCCGAGCAGTTGAGCTTCGACGGCGAGTCGCTCCGGGTCGGCAGCGTCGGCATCGACGTGCTCTACCGGCGCTTCCTCGTGCGCGACCTCCGGCGGCAGCCGGGGGCCTTCGCCGCCATCATGGAGGCCTACCTGGCGCGTCGAGTGTGCATGGTGAACTCGCTGCGCACCTGCCTGCTCCACAACAAGGGGATCTTCGCGCTGTTGCACGAGCCCGGCTTCCCGCTCTCACCCGCCGAGCGGAGGCTGGTGTCGCGACACTTCCCGCTGACGCTGCTGGTGTCGCCGCGGAATCAGGAGAGCCTGCGGCGGGAGCGCGAGCGCTGGGTGCTCAAGCCGGTCGACGCGCACGGCGGCGAGGGCGTGGTGCTCGGGTGGACGGCGACCGCGAGCACCTGGGACGAAGCGCTGTCGCGACCCTACCCGCAGGTGGCGCAGCTCCGCGTCCCGGCCCCCACGGGACGCTTCCACGACGCCCGCGACGGGCAGCTCCACGAGCGGGTGATCGACACCGGGCCGTTCCTGGCGCGGGGCAAGCTCGCTGGTTTCCTGTGCCGGCTCGCCGAGGGCGAGCTCGCCAACGTGTCGGGCGGGAAGGCAACGATGGTGCCGGTGTTCGAGGCCCGGAGATAGTCGGGCGCATGCTCCTGTTCCCCCTCGCCCTCGCCGCCGACCCCCTCTGGTGGACGGAGGACGGCATCGCGACGAAAAGTGAGCTGTTCGGCAAGGCCCAGTCGCGCGACGCCGATGCGTTCCAGAAGGCGCAGGGCGAGCTGGAACGCGCCAAGAAGCTGGTCGACGACCTGGAGCTCGGCATCGCCATCGCCGGGAGCGACGCCGCGCGGCTCGCCTACCTCGACGGCGTGGATCGCGAGCTGAGCGGCCAGTTCCTCCGCCTCCAGAAACACACCGACCTGCTCGGCGAGGACTACTCGCGCAACTTCGGCGCGGCGCTGGAGCGCGCGATGCCGGCGGTGGCCCGGGAACAGACCGTCACCCAGTGCCAGCAGTCGAGCCCGGCCCTCGCCGCCCTCGGTCGACCGGCGCGCTGTCCCGGTCGCGACATCAGCGCCGATCTCGCCGCCGCGATGGACAAGGACATCGAGCTGCAGGGAGCCATCGCGTCGATCCTGTCCGTCGACTGGCCGCACGTGCAACTCCAGGGCAGTGCGCAGGCGGCCACCCCGTGGACGGGCACCGAGCGCAGTGTCGACGCCGCCAGCCTCGCCCGCGCCCTCGCCGCCGACGCGATCAAGGCGGCGGCCTACGACCGGGAACTGCTCAACGAGGAGGTAGAGGACGACGTGGCCAGTCCCGACACTGCCACTCGCGAGGCGGCGCTGGCCAGGGCCCTGGCTGCCCGCGAGACTTACATGGCGGCGGTGCAGAAGGCAGCATCGAGCGGCCTGAAGAAAGCGAGGGCAGCCGTCGAGAAAGCGGCGAAGAAGGGAGGGCCGGTGGCGGTGGGACTCTGCTTCAACCCGCAGGGCCTCGGCGGCTGTGGCCTGCCCGACGCCACGAGCGAGGTCCTGGCTGTCATCGGGAAGTAAATCGTAAAAAACCAAAAGCTGACGAGAACTTGGCCGCGATGCGGGTATGACATTAGCCAGAGGGCCGCGATGATCCGCCGCACGATCATCCTCCGCGCACTCCCCGCCCTGGCGGTGCTGGCGTCCCTCATGCC
>VGRQ01000483.1 GCA_016875315.1 Deltaproteobacteria bacterium
GTCCGCATCGAGCTGGCCGGCACGAGCTTCGACGGCACCGCCGACTACTTCCTCGACTTCGCCATCGACTATGCCGACCTCTACGGGGCAGGCCTCGCGGGCGAGGTTTCGATCCTCGCGGGCACCTCGTCCAACGCGCGCGCCCTGTCGACCGACCTCGCCGGGTGCGACGACAGTAGCGGCACCTGCACCATCGCCGACGCCGCCTCCGACACCATCGACATCAGCGCCGACAGCGACGGCGACGGCCTCACCGACGCCGCCGAGGATGCGCTCGGCACCGACCCCAGCGACGACGACACCGACAACGACGGCCTGGTCGACGGCGAGGAGGCCGGCTACGGCACCAGCCCCTTGCTCGACGACACCGATGGCGACGCGCTGAGTGACGGCCAGGAGGTGGGCCTCACCGAGCCCAACGGCAGCGACACCGACAGCTCGGCCTTCATCGCCGACGCCGACCCCACCACCACCACCGACCCCACCCGCGACGACACCGACGGCGACGGACTCCTCGACGGCGAGGAAGACGCCGACCTCGACGGCGAGATGGACAGCGGGGAAACCGACCCCAACGACGATGACACCGACGATGGCGGCGTGAGCGACGGCGTGGAAACGGTCGTCGGCACCGACCCGCTCGACGGCAGCGACGACGCGCCCGACAACGACACCGACGGCGACGGCCTCACCGACGACGAGGAAGGCGACCTCGGCACCAGCCCGGTGGACGAGGACAGCGACGACGACGGCCTCACCGACGGCGTGGAGGCGGGCGGCGACAGCGACCCGCTCGACGACGACACCGACGACGACGGCCTCCTCGACGGCGAGGAAGACGACAACGGCAACGGCGTGCACGACGAGGGCGAGACCGATCTCACCAACGACGACACCGACGGCGACGGCCTACTCGACGGCGATGAAGACACCAGCGCCGACGGCGTGCTCGACGACGGCGAGACCGACCCGCTCGACGCCGACACCGACGACGGCGGCGTACACGACGGCGACGAGGTGACGGCGGGCACCGACCCGCGCGACGCCAGCGACGACAGCGCCGGGAGCGGCGACACCGGCGACACCGGGGCCACGGACACCGGCGGCGGCGGTGGCGGCGCCGACACCGGCACCGGCACCGGCACCATCGACACGGCCGCCGACACCGGTGGCGTGATCGACACCGGCACCCCAGCCGACTCGGGCGACACGAGCGTCACCGACACCGGCACCCCCATCGACACCGGCGACAGTGCGGTGATCGACACCGGCGAGCCGATCGACACCGCTGATACATCTGATACATCGGATACCGGCGACACCGCTGATACATCTGATACATCCGAGACCGGCGAGACGGGTGACAGCGGAGACTCAGCTGATACCGGCGACACATCGGATACCGGCGACACCGCTGATACAACTGACACATCCGATACCACGGACACGGCCGACCCCGCCCCGGGCGACACGTCCGAGGCCGACACCAAGGGCGAGTACTCGGGCGGCGGCTGCGGCTGCGACCCGGTCTCGGCCCCCGGCGGTGCGGCCGCGCTCCTTGCCACCCTTTCCGTCGCCGGCCTCGCGCGCCGTCGCAAGTAGGACATGATGCTGCTCACGATCTCCCTCGCACTCGCGCAAGATGCAACCTCGGGCGGCGAGGCCCCCAACATCAACGTGCAGACCTTCCGTCCCGCGCTCGACGGCCACGAGTTCTTCCGCATGGTCGACGCCGAGTTGCCCGCGCCGGGCTTCACCGGCCGCGCCGTCATCTCGCACACCGGGAGCCCGCTCCAGTACACGCCGGAGGGCGGCGAGCCGGTCGATATCGTGTCGGAAGTCCTCCAGCTCGACGCGGGCCTGGCCTACACCAAGGATCGGTTCCGCATCGGTCTCGACTTGCCGGTGGTCCTCGGCGCCGATGGCGACGGCGTGGAAGCCGGGGCAGGCCTCGGCGACATGATCATCGACGCGAAGTTTCGCTTCATCGACGGCCGGGAAGGGCCGATCGGCGTGGCGCTCGGCGCGCACACCTCGCTGCCCTCTTCGACCATCGACGGCGGCCTCAAGACCGGCGGCCTCGGCGTGGGCGGTGCCCTGAGCGTGGACAAGCGCCTCGCCGCGCTGCACCTCGGGGCCTCGGTGGGCCTCGACTACGTGCCGGCGGTGGAGCTGGAGAACGTGGCCTGGGGCAGCCAGGGCATCTTCCAGCTGGGCGCCGCGTACGCGCTCAACCAGCGGGTGGGCCTCGTTACCGAGCTCTACGCCAGCGGCGTGCTCGACGACATCGCCAACCCCGCCGCCCGTCCTACCGAGTGGCTCGCCGGCGGCTGGGTGCGCACCGGCAAGGGCAACGCCATCGCGGTGCGGCCCGCGGTGTCGTTCGGCATCGGCGACGCGGTGAGCACGCCCTCGCGACGTTTCCTGTTCACCATCGCCTACGACCCGGTGGCCCCGCCCGACAAGGACAAGGACGGCATCGCCGACAAGCTCGACGCCTGCCCCGAGAAGCCGGAGGACCTCGACGGCGCGGAAGACACCGACGGCTGCCCGGAGTGGGCGAGGCTCACCATCAATGTCGTCGATACCGACGGCCAGCCGGCCGACGAGTACTGGGCCATCACCGGCACCGACAAGACCGGTCCCTCGGGCGCGATGGTCGAGCTCGACCGCGGCACCATCGAGATCGGCGCGGGCGCCTCGAAGCTGAACTTCGACGTGCCGGGGGCCGGCTCCGTCGCCACCACCGTCACCGTCCCGGCGCCGCGGGGCACCCTCAACGTGTCGATCGTCGACGCCAAGAAGGCGCCGGTGACGGGCGCCACCTTCAGCGCGCGCGGCCCCACGACCGTGAAGGACCAGGCGGCCGGCTCGGTCAGCGTCCGCCCCGGCGGCTACCAGCTCGTCGCCCACGCGCCCGGCTACCGGCCGGGCAAGGCCCTCGTCGAGGTGGCAAAGGACGGGAGCGCCAGCATCACGCTGGAGATGCTCCCGGCGAAGGCGGAGCTCAAGGCTGAGAAGATCGAGATCAAGGACTCGATCTACTTCGAGACGGGCAAGGCGGTCATCAAGGCGGAGAGCTTCGGGCTGCTCGACGAGGTGGCGGAAATCCTCAGGGACCACCCCGAGATCAAGCGCCTGCGCATCGAGGGCCACACCGACAGCCGCGGCAACGACAAGGACAACCTGAAGTTGTCGCAGGCCCGCGCCGAGAGCGTGCGCACCTACCTGGCCGGGAAGGGCGTGGTCGAGGGCCGGCTCACCGCCGTGGGCTACGGCGAGACCAGGCCGCTGGTGAAGGAGAAGTCCGAGGCCGACCGGGCGAAGAACCGTCGCGTCGACTTCTTCGTCGTCGACCCCGAGACCGACGGCATCCCGGCCCCGGCGCCGACGCAGCTCCCGCCGAGGAAGTAGCTACTCCGCGTGGCCTGGTCGCGGGCAGGCGCCCGGCTCGGTGCGCCCCTCGCCGGCGCGCACCCGCTGCGTCAGCTCGAGCTCTGCCCCCGCCAGCCGCACGGACACCACGCTGAAGGGCTCCCAGGCGCACACGTAGGCGCCCTGCTCCCCCGCGGCGCGGGTGGTGCCCACCGTCTCCGTCCGGGTTTCCACCGTGGCCGCGAGGGTGGGCCCCGAGGCCATGACCTGCGCCGCCAACCTCGCCGTGGCCGCGTCGGGCAACAGCACCCGCAGCTCGCCCGGCGCGACGATCGCGCCCGCCGTCCTCGCCGGGTCGAGCACGAGGTACGCCGCCGCGCTCTCCGTCGACGCCACGGGATCCATGCGTTCCACGCGCAGCGCCGACGTGGGGATGCTGACGGAAACGGGCCCATCGGCCAGGGCGAGAAGAACCGTGATGAGACGCATGGTGTCGGAGGTTAAGGGTTAAGACTTGTCGGTGCCAGCCCATTCCCTGCTGCCCCGGGTCCACGAGATCCTGCGGCTTCCCCGCGGCGAGCAGCCGGCCGCCGCCCTCGCCCTCCGCGACGCGCTGCCGCCGGGCCAGGAGGCATGGAACACCGACTTCGGCACGGGCTCGCTCTTCTCGGCCTTCAGCGACAGCACGCTGGCGCGCGGGCTCTACGAGGCGAACCGTTCTTACCTGCGCTTCACCGGGCCCTTCCGT
>VGRQ01000484.1 GCA_016875315.1 Deltaproteobacteria bacterium
GTGGGGACCGATTGTTGCGTTGCACGCCACCAGCCGGCTCTCGTTGCATCGTCGTTGGCGCGGGGCGGTTCCCGCTTCAGGCGGGAACCGCACGGGCAATACGCCCGTCGGTGACGACGACGCGACGCTGCGCGAGCAGCCGTGCGACGGCTTGGGTCAGCGTTTCGTTGCGTAGCTTGAGGCGTTCGCGGAGCTCATCGCGCTTGAGCGGAGCGTCGAGTGCGTCGAGGATTCGCTGCTCGATGCGGGCGTCTGGGCCGAGAGAGACGACGTCCCCTGCGAGGAGGCGTGGCGGGGTGCCGCGGATGCTGACGACGACGGGCGGCGTCGGGGGATGGGCGCGGTGCTCGGGCACCAGGACGGTCTTGCCGTCCTGGCGTGTGACGTAGAGGTTCGAGTCGCCCCAGGCGTGGAGGTCACCGGAGCCGCGGAGCGCCTGGCCGGTGTCACTGGAGCCGCTCTTCCGCACGTGGTGTACGAGGAGGATCGCGGTGGCGTGCTGTCGCTGCATCTGGCGGAGGAAGCCGAGGATGTCGCTGATGTCCGCCGAGGAGTTCTCGTCGCCGCGGTGGAGACGGACCAGCGGATCGAGGACGAGCAGGCGCGGTTTGATGGCGGCGAGGGTGGCATCGAGTCGATTGCGATCTGCGTCGAGGTCGAGCCGGAGGGCGGGCTCGGTGATCAAGCCCACGGCCAGGCGCTCGAGGTCGACGCCGGCGGCTGCGGCGATCCCAGCCACGCGCTCCCTGACCTCGGAGGCGGGATCCTCCGCGGTGTAGAGGAGCGCGCTTCCCGGCTGCTGAACCGGGAAGCGCCCGAGGGCGGGGACACCGGCGGCGACGGCCACGGCGAGGTCCAGCCCGAGCCAGGTCTTGCCGGTCTTGGGGATCCCGCCGATGCACCCGACCGCCTGCTCGGCGACCAGGCCTTCGACGAGCCATCGGCGGGCCATGGTTTCGGCCGGGACGCGGGCGATCCGGATCACCGGGAGTTGTGTCCTTGGTGTGGCGCTCACGGCTGGAGGCTCGCGCGGGCCGCGATGACGTGGGGGGCGCCGACCCGGTCGAGCCCCGCCAGGTGGGCCGCCTCCAGCGCCGCGCGGGCGAGGTGATCGGTCGCACGAGGGTTGCCCTTCCCCATCTCGAAGATGGCTTCCATGGCCCGATCGTCGAAGGTCGTCGCGGCCGCGCCGGCGATGGTGCACCGATGGACCACGTAGTCGCGCGTCTCGTCGCGCGTGAGCGGACGGAGGGTGCCGTACCAGGCGAGGCGCTGGGCGAGGTCCTCCAGCTCGGGCCGCCGGAGCAGCTGGGCGAGGGGGGGCTGGCCGACGAGGAGCACGGACAGCACGAGGCGGCTGTCCATCTCGAAGTTGGTCAGGAGGCGCAGCATCCCGAGGACATCGGGGCGCATGTCGTGCGCTTCGTCGAGGATGAGCACGGTGCGGACGCCGTCACCCTGGACGCGCCGCTCGATGGCCTCCTGGACCGCTCGGACGAGGCCGGGGTAGGTCCCGACCGGGGCGAGGCCGAGGGCGGCCGCGATCTCCCGGCACATGTCCCGCTTGGAGAGGGAGGTGACCTTGACGTAGCGCACGGCGTACCGGACTTGCGGGAGGGCATCGCGGAGTTCCCGCAGGAGCAGGGTCTTTCCCAGTCCGGCTGCGGCGATGAACGCGGCGGACTGGCGCTGCTCGACGACCTTGAGGAGGGCGGCGAGCGCGGCCGCGCGCTGCGGGAGTGGAAACAGGTTCGCGACGGGGATCTCGCGGGTGAAGGCTGCGGTGCGCAGCCCGAAGCGGGCATTCAGTTCCATGAAGGCTCCTTTTCAGAGTCGGTGGCGGGAAAGCCGCCATCGGGTTGGGTGATCGGGGCGAGCGCTCGGTCCGCGGCACGGCGGGCGGCGCCGACGCTCGGTGGGGTGGGATCCGGCGGCGGCGTGTGCGTGCCGCGCCGGGCGCGGGCATTGGCGTGGAGGTCCACCGGATGGAGGCGGAGGGACTGCCCCTCGTGGTCCAGCCGGAGGTGGGAGGGGTCGAGCAGGTCGCGCGCGATCGTCACGCGCTGGCCGGAGAGCCCGCGGGGAACCTCGTAGAACACGCTGTCGAAGGAGATCACGTGGTCGTTGGAGACGACGCGCTCCTCGCGGACGAAGAACTTCTGTCGCAGGTCCTCGTCCGTGTAGGGCCGGAGAGGCCGCTCGTCCGCGAAGAACCTGGCTTCGGGCGTCTGCCCCTGGAGGCTCTCGTGCGGCTGTCGGTTGTAGTCGTGCGCAAGGTAATGCGCGAGGCGCAGCTCCAGCGCCATGCAGTCCGGATCGACCTCCTCGCGGGCGAGATCCCGCAGAATCGCGTCCTCGGCCGTCCGATTGAACCGCTCGATCTTCCCCCTTCCGGGAGGGTAGCCCACGGTGCCGTGGACATAGCCGATGTCGAGGTTGCCGAGGACGGCGTGGCTGTCGTCCGCGGTGAACGCCGAGCCGTGGTCGTGGTAGAGGAGGTCGCACTTGCCGACCCGCAGGAGGAGCCCATGTAGGCCCCGCAGGAACAGCAGCGCGCTCTCGCTCGGCCCGACGACGACATGGGGGGTGTAACGGGTGGCGTCGTCGATGAAGAAGAGGGCGACCCTGCGGAGCCCCTGCTGTCCCGCGCGAAAGTGCTTGCCGTCGCACAGCACGATCTGGAGGCGGTTCTCCTTCGCGAATCGCCGCTGATCACGTGCGCACGCCTTCCCCCGGTTCGTCTGGACGCCGAGGCGATCGAGCGCGCGCCAGGCCGTCGTCCGATCCACGTCTTCGGGGGAGCCGATCAGCCCGGCGACGGTGGCCCGGCGCAACGCCTCGGGGACGCTGACGCGGCTGTCCGCCCGCTTCTCCGCCGCGAGGAACGCGACGAGCGCAGGCTCGAGGACGTGCGACGCCTGGGGGGCACGCGGCGTCGGCGCAAGCCCGGCGATCCCGCCCGCCGACCAGGCGGCGAACCACCGCTGGATCGACCGGGTGCTCACCCGACGGGGGCGGCCGTCGAGCCCGACATGGTCCAGCGCCGCGACCTCCCGCACGGCCGTGCCGAAGGGGGTGCCGCGCAGCACCCTCACGCGCACCTCCGAGACGACGGCGTAGCGGAAGAGGGCAATGTCGGACGGGTGGGGGGCAGCGGGAGTCAAGACACACCAGCGAGCGCGCGAGAGTCACCCAAAGTGGTCCGCGAAGCGATGTTCCAAAGTCGTGGAAGCTTTCGCGCGGTCCAGGTGGGCCGGCACCAGCGGCACCAGCCGCGGCGGGGCGGGTTGCCACCGCCAGGGCGAGCCCCAGCACCCGGCCAGCGCCCCCGCCAGGAGCAGGCGGTCGAGATCCTGACCGAGCGCCTCCAGCACGGACACCAGCGCGCGGCCCCGGGCCCGGTAGCCGACCGCCCCCTTCACCGCCGAGAGGAGATGCAGAGGCAGGCCCAGCGCCAAGGCCACCACCTCGTGAAGACCCGCCTCGAAGGCGCCGAGAGCCTGCCTGAACCGGCGCAGGAGGCGCCCCTGCGTCGACCACCACCGTGAGCTCCCGTCTTCCGCCGCGCGGTCCCAGGCCGTTCCGTTCGCCGCCTCCGCCGCGACCGCTGCGAAGGAGGGTACATCGGGCACCAGTGGAACGGGGGTGCAGAGGAGAGCGCGGCGCGCATAGGGAACGAATCCAGGTGGATAGACCGAGAACGACGCCCCGTGCGCGTGGCACCGGCACACCGCGAGAGGGTGCCCGGGCCCCGCCTTTCGCGCGCGGAGCGCATGAAGAACCACGTCGCAGGGGACCGCGGCTTCGCGCCAGGGGCACTCGAGCGGAACCTCCACGATTACGCCGTCCGCGTACTCGCCGAGGAGGAAGGGAGGGCGTAGACGCGGAGACGTGGTAGAAGGCACACCTGCCCAGGGCAGGTACTTCCGGTTTGGCGGCCAAACCTTGGCCGGAAGTACGGGCCCGCGGCTTCTATGCCGCGGGCCCACCTCCCCGCCCGCTCCGGGCGCTCACCCGACGCGAGCCGCAGTGCCCGCCGCGCCAATCAACCCGCAACGCAGGGCGTCGGATCGCGCCAGCCGGCCTGCAACGCAACACGCGCTGCGCCGGAA
>VGRQ01000485.1 GCA_016875315.1 Deltaproteobacteria bacterium
GCGGGAATTCCTCGTGGTCGAAGGTGCTGGCCACCGCGACGGTCGACTCGGCCATCGCCGCGAAGTCCTCGGCGGCGTAGTGCTGCCACGCGAGGTGCATGAACTCGTCGAGGGTGGGCGGGGCGGGGGTGTCCTCCACGCAGGCCGTGAGCAAGGTGAGCATCGGCGGGGACGTTAGCATCGGCCGCATGTTGATGCTCGCTGCCGTGGCGCTCGCGGGGACGGTTCGTCCCGACGCTTCTTCGACCTCCACGCCGGTCGCGACCGATTCCGCGCTCGCCGGGGTGGACTGGAACGCCGCCGGGGGCGAGACCGTCGAGTTCCTGTCGCGACTACTCCAGGCGAGGTCGATCAACCCGCCCGGCGACGAGACGCTGGCCGTCAACGTGGTGGCCGAGAAGCTGCGCGCCGAGGGCATCGAGAGCGAGGTGATCGAGTTCGCCCCGGGGCGGGGGTCGCTCGTGGCCCGGCTGCCGGGCAACGGGCAGGACAAGCCGCTGTGCCTGCTCAGCCACGTGGACGTGGTGCCCGCCGAGGCCGAGCGCTGGACGGTCGACCCCTACTCGGGCCTGGTGAGAGACGGCTTCGTGTGGGGACGCGGCGCGCTCGACATGAAGGGCATGACCGCCGTGGAGGTGATGACGCTGGTCACGCTCAAGCGCCTGGCTGTGCCGCTAAGTCGCGACGTGGTCTTGCTTGCGGTGGCCGACGAGGAGGTGGACGGCCAGGGGATCGACGCGGTGATCGCGCAGTGGGACCAGATCGGTTGCTCCCACGTGGTGAACGAGGGCGGGCTGGGACTGAGCGACCTGATCTTCGACGGCCAGACCTTCCACGCCATCTCGGTGGCCGAGAAGGGCGCGGTGTGGCTGAAGATGATCGCCAGCGGGTCGCCGGGGCACGGGAGCACGCCCGTCCCCGGTCGAGCCCCCGAGCACCTCGCCCGCGCCTTGCAGCGCCTCGCCGAGCGCGAGGACGCGGTGGTGTGGAGCGACGCGCATCTCGAGACCTTCCGCCGCGCCGGCCGCGCCGGGGGTGGCCTCAAGGGGCTGATCCTCTCGTCCCCTGCCCTCACGAGGTTGCTGGCCAAGAGGTCGCTACTGTCGATGCCGCCGATGCGCGCCACCCTGACGAACACCGTCAACGTCACCGGCTTCTTCGGTGGCGATCAGCCCAACGTGGTGCCGAGCGAGGTGGGCGCGGTGCTCGACTGCCGGATCCTGCCCGGGTTCATGCCGGAGGACATCGTCCGCGAGCTCATCGCGCTGGTCGACGACCCGGCGGTGCGCTTCGAGGTGATCAGCGCGTCGACGGGCAACGAGAGCCCATGGGACGATCCCTTCTTCAACGCGCTCGCGGCCCGCGCGGTGGAGGGGCAGGAGGGCGCGGTGGCCGGGCCGGTGCGCAGCCCCGGCTACACCGACAGCAAGGCGCTCCGCCCACTCGGGGCACGCGCCTACGGCTACGCGCCCTTCGTCATCGACGGCGAGCTGCTCGGCACCATGCACGGCGACGACGAGCGCGTGCCCGTGGCCGAGGTCCACGCGGGCCTGCGGCGCCTCGCGGCGGCGGTGCTCGACGTGAGCCTGGCTCGTCCCGACGGGCCGATGGGGTCGCCGAGGGGGGAGGCGCCTCGGTAGCTAGTAGGCTGTAGGCTGTAGGGGTTAGGCTGTAGGAACGAGCGTTGTTGGCGAGGGGGGGGGGCGCCAAGCCGTCCCGCTGCTGTGCGGCCGCCCGGAGGGGGAGACGTGAGTCGCCTCCTCGAAAACAACCCCACGTACAGCCTACGGCCTACATCCTACGACCCCTCCCCCTCCGGCGCCGCGTACACCCCGATGATCACTCGCGCCGGGCGGATGAGCTTGCTGCCGGCGCGGTAGCCCTTGGAGAACACGTTGAGCACGATGTTGTCCTGCGCGGCGTCGGCCACGGGCATCGAGTGGATGGCCTCGTGAAGGTTGGCGTCGAATCGCTCGCCCGCGTGGCCCACTTCCACCAGCCCCAGCCCGCGCAGCGCGTGCATGAACTGCTCGTAGACCATGTGCAGGCCCTCGGCCGCCTCGGGGGCGGCGTCTTTCACGGGCGCGATGCTGCGCTGCAGGTTTTCCACCGGCTCGAAGACCGCGGCCACCACCTCGGCCCGGCGGATCTCCTCGCGCACGGCGGCGTTGCGCTCGAGACGCTGCTTCGTGGACTCGATCTCGTCTTTCGCCTGCTTGTAGGCGCTGCTCACCTGCCGGAGCCGCGCTTCCATGTCGGCGAGCTGGCTGCGGAGCTCCTCCTCGACCGTGGGCTCGCTCAGGGCGACGCCGGTGGTGGGCTCGTCGTCGCCGTCGTTTCTCGTCACGCCCTGTCCATCGCGGCTCATCCAGATCGCCTCTCGCGCGGGCGGGAGGATAAGCGCCCGGCCGCCTGTGTCAAGCCGAGGGTTGGAGTGGAACGCCAGAACCGACTGTTGACGATTCTCGCCGTTATTTTGCTCGTCCTCGTGGCGGTGCTGGTGCTGGCGCCGCCAGAAGCCGACGACGAAGCTGCCCTGGACGACGACGCCCCGCCGCAGTCGGCGCTCTTCGACTACAAGCGCGACGACATCAGCGTCCTCACCCTCGACGGCCCCCACGGGGAGATTCGTTTCGAGAAGGGCATGGAGGGCTGGCGCATGACGAGGCCGCGCGAGGCCGCCGTCGACGACACCCGGATCACCTCGATCATCGACCGCTTCGAGACGCTCAAGATCGAGGACCGCACGCTCGAGGGCAAGGCCGAGGACTACGGTCTCGATGCCGAGCACCGCGTCGACCTGCGCATGGAGAAGCCCGACGGCACGGTGTTCTCCGTGATCGTCGGCAAGGACACGACCGTCGGCTACCGCACCTACGCGGCGAAGGCCGATGGCGCGCCCGCCCAGCTCCTGTCGAGCAAGGTGGCCGACCTCGTGCAGAAGTCCCCCGACGACTTCCGCAGCAAGCGCCTGCTCGACTTCTCGCCCACCAGTGCCCGCCGGATTCGCATCGTCGACGGCAGCGCGGAGCTGGTGCTCCGGAAAGACGATCACGGCTGGTGGATCGGCGACGGCGGGCCCCGCGCCGACGGCGACAAGGTGGGCGACTGGATCGCGGCGCTCTCGGGCGCCCAGGCCGAGGGTTTCCTCGATGGCCAGTCGCCGGGCGAACTGGGGCTCGACCACCCGCCCGCGCTCGTTTCCGTCGAGGACGACAGCGGGACCCACACGCTGAGACTCGCTGCCCGCGACGACGACGGCGCCAACGCGATCGCGGGCGACGTGCCCGTGCGCGTGGCGACGGAGGACCTCGAGAAGCTGCTGGTGACGACCGGCTACCTCTCCCCGCTGGTGCTCGAGGTGAAGGCCTGGATGGCGCAGTCGCTGGAGGTGAAGCTCGGCGACAAGAGCCTCGTGGCCAGTCGCAAGGAGGGCGAGTGGGTCGACGCCGCCGGCGCGCCCGTCGACAAGGTGGACGACCTCCTCGACGCGATCGCCAAGGCCGGTGCCGATCGCAGCGGCACCCCCACCTTCCATGGTAGCTGGGGACGGATCGCGGTGGGGCTGGGCGGCGACAAGGGAGAGGTGGTCACCATCGGCGACGCCCTCGCGGGTGGCGGCCGCGTGGCCCGCGACGAGGCGGGCGGGCCCGCTTTCCGCATCGACGACGCCACGCTCGCAGCGCTCGCGTCAAGTTTCTAGGCGTCCTTGGTGACGGGACTTTCCGACGCATCGTGAGTAGCGATGTGTCGGGCGGAGGAGGGAGAGCGCCACTCGAATTCCCCCATCCACCATCACTGTCGCGGCGGGGAGTCCGTGTCGCGAGGCAGGATCTCTGGCGACACCAGGCGCACGTCGCGGAAACGACCGTCACGCAGCGCGTCGGCCACGGCGCGGCGGCCGCCTCGCTCGATCCATGCGCCCAGCCCGAGCGCCAGGGGCGCGAGCAACAAGGCACCCGGCTGGAACCAGGCCAGCGCGCCACCCAGCACGGCGCTGCCAATGGCGAAGCCGCGGAGGAACCAGAACCAGCGCGCCATCGCGATCATGCGCTTGCTCGCCCGGATGGCGAACCACTCGGTGTCGGTGGCCTCGCCCCGCGCCTCGCGC
>VGRQ01000486.1 GCA_016875315.1 Deltaproteobacteria bacterium
GTGGGCGGGCTCGGAGGCGGCGCGGGCTCGGGCGTGTCGATGCCCGACGCGCCCCGGGCGATGTAGGCGGCGGTGCTGTCGGGGGGAGTGCCGGGGTTGAGGGCCTCCAGTGGCGGCAGCGGCGTGAGCGAGCCCTCGTGGGTTTGTGTCCACTCCGTCTTCTCGCCGCTGGCCGCGCTCGACTCCTCGCTCGCGCTCGCGGGCGCGTCGGCGCGCTCCTTCGCCACGCGCTCGGCGAGCGCCTGCGCCGCGACGGCCGCCGTGGCCATCGGGTCGGGATCGATGCGAGTGGCCGGCGAGTCGTCGAAGGCGTCGCTCCCCTGCGGCGCGTCGGGAGCACTCTCGATGCCGGCGACGTAGCCGCCGCCGGTGACCGGCGCGCCCGCCCCATGCGCCGCGTGCCCCTCCAGCAGCGGCCCGAGGAAGCTTCGCGTGTCCTCGTTGATGCTCGCGAAGCTGTAGCCTGCCATCAAGCCGCGAAGGTCTTCTCGCAGGACGAAGGCGCGCTGGTAACGATGCCGCGGGTTCAGCGAGAGGGCGCGGAAGAGCACCTTGTCGAGCCCCGGCATGCGCTCCTTCACCCGGAGGAGGTGCGACGTGACCTCGGCGCGGCGCACCTTGTGGATGGTCTGGAGGTTTGACTCGGCGCGGAACAGGCTCTCGAGCGTGAGCACCTCGTAGAGGCAGGCGCCCAGCGAGAAGATGTCGGAAGCCGGCGTGAGCTTCTGGTCGGGGTGGGTCTGCTCCGGCGACAGGTACTCCATCCGCGCGGGCACCGGCGCCGACACGCCGCCGTGAGGGAAGCTCGTGGGACTTCGGGCGAGGCCGTAGCTGCCCACCAGCACCTTGCCCTCGCGGGTGAGGAAGATGGCCGAGGGCTTGAGCGCGTAGTGCAGCACGTGCTCCGATGCGGAGCCCTTCCCGCTACGGCCATGCAGCGCCTCGAGGCCGTTACAGATCTGCGTGGCGATGTTGAGGAAGACGTTGTGCGGGATCTGGTGGCCCGACTGGCGGCACCAGTTGAGCACCTGCTCCAGCGTCACGCCGTCGACGTACTCTTCCACCAGGAAGTGCTCGTCGCCTTCGACCACGTGCTCCAGCACGTGAACCAGGTACGGGTGCCGCACGCCGATGAGATCGCGGACTCGGCCCTCGATGGCCGACAGCCGGCCCGCGTCGCGGAGGACGAAGGGGAGAATACGCCGCACGACGACGGCCTTGCCGCTCCCGGTCGCGCTGCTGGCGCCCTGGCCGCTCGTGCCGAGGTAACTCTCGGCGACGCCGCCGGTGCCGAGTTTGCGGTGGAGCGTGTAATCGCCCACCTTGTGAGGGAGGAGGAACATAACCTCGGCCGCCAGGGTACTTTGGCAGGCTTAGCGCGTCAAGGCAGAGGATGGTGGGTGGATGTTGCTCCTGGGCTTGTTTGCATGCGCCTTGCACGCGGTCCACACGGGGCTGGTTGCCGTCGAGGGCAGCCGCGCGGTGAGCACGGGCTACAACGGGCAGAGAATGCCGCTCATCCTAGAGGGCGAGCACGCGCAGATCCTCGGGCTTGATGGCTGCGTGGTCGAGGTGCAGGGGGTGCGCACGCCCGCGGGGCTCGTGGTGCGCGACTGGTCGGTGAAGGACGCCGGCGACGGCACGGGCGGCTTCGTCGGCGAGCTGCGCGCCTACGGCAACCGCGTGTTGATCGACGACCGCAACACGGGGACGACGCTGGCGCTCGACGAGGTCGGGACGCTCCAGTTGCGCCCCTACGCCGGGCGCCCGGTGCTAGTGGTCGGGACGGTGGTGGGCGCGGGCGTGATCTCGGTCGTGGCCTGGCGCCCGCTGGACGGTGGGATGGAGGCGCCCCCGCCGTCGCCGGGCGAGTGATAGGCGCCGGCCCCTCCACCCTCCGCCCGGAGCCTCGATGCCGCGCCGATACGCCCTCCTCTCCGTCTCCGACAAGACCGGCCTCGTCGACTTCGCCCGCGGGCTCGTCGAACAGGGCTTCACCTTGCTCTCCACGGGTGGCACGGCGCGCGCGCTCGCCGAGTCGGGCCTGGGCTACGTGAAGGTGGCGGATCACACCGGCGCCCCCGAGATCATGGACGGGCGCGTCAAGACCCTGCACCCTCGCATCCACGGCGGCATCCTCGCCCGCCGGGGCATCGACGAAGCCGTGGCCGAGGCACAGGGCATCGCCTTCATCGACGTGGTGGCGGTGAACCTCTACCCCTTCGAGGCCACGGTACTGTCGGGCGCCGACGAGGCCACCGTCGTGGAGAACATCGACATCGGTGGGCCGGCGATGGTGCGCGCGGCTGCCAAGAACCACGCGCGCGTACACGTCGTGGTCGATCCCCTCGACTACCCTTCGGTTCTCGATGCTGTCGCGACCGATGACTTGCCGCTGCGACGCCGACTGGCGGCCAAGGCCTACCGGCACACCTCCACCTACGACGCGATCATCGCCCGCTGGTTCGGGAGCGAGGAGCCCTTCCCCGCCGAGCTTGCCATCCCGCTGCGGAAGGTCCAGGGCCTGCGGTACGGCGAGAATCCCCACCAGCACGCTGCCTTCTACGCGTCTCCGCTCGAGGCGGGGCGCTCCCTCGCGAGCGCTCGGCAACTACAGGGGAAGGAACTCTCCTTCAACAACCTCGGCGACCTGGACGCGGCGCTGCGGGTGGCCTTCGACCTCCCGGGCCCGGGCTGCGCGATCATCAAGCACGCCAACCCCTGCGGGGCGGCGGTACACGAGGACGGCCTGGTGGCGGCCTACCGCCTCGCGCTGTCGGCCGATCCGGTCTCGGCCTACGGGGGCATCCTCGCCCTCAACCGGCGGGTGACGGGCGAGGACGCCGCCTCCATCCTCGCCAGCAAGGTGTTCTACGAGGTGATTGCCGCACCCGGCCTCGACGACGAGGCCAGGCGGCTGCTCGCCACGCGGGCCAACCTGCGCGTGCTGGAGCTGCCGGGCGACTGGGGCAGGAGCACGCCGCCCGGCCACGATGCCCGCCGGGTGCAGGGTGGGTACCTGCTGCAGGACTGGGACTCCGAGCCGGCGGGCGAGTGGCGGTCGGTGCTCCGGGAGCCCACCGCGGAGGAGCTGGCCGCGCTTCGCTTCGCCTGGGCCGTCTGTGCCAACGTCAAGTCCAACGCCATCGTCCTCGCGCGCGGCGAGGAGGGGGGCCTCGTCGTCAACGGTGTCGGCGCTGGCCAGATGAGCCGGGTCGACTCGGTGAGACTCGCCGTCGAGAAGGCGACGCGCCCCGTGCCGGGCTCGGTGCTCGCCAGCGACGCATTCTTCCCCTTTCCCGATGGTGTCGCGACCGCAGCAAGCGCCGGGGTGACGGCGATCGTCCAGCCCGGAGGCTCGATTCGCGACGCCGAGGTGATCGACGCCGCCCGCGCCGCCGGCATGGCGATGTTGCTCACGGGTGCGCGCCACTTCCGCCACTAGGCGCCCGCGCGCTAAGCTGGCCTCGTGCCGCGGGTCACATGGATTCCCTGCGCCAAGTGCGCGCGACCGGTGGAGGTGCCCGAGGGACCTTCGCTCACGTTGCCCACGTGCGCCAAGTGCAGGGCCGCCGAGCCCGAGCCCCTCTCCGACACGTTCGTGGTGATCACCGTCGGGGGCAAGTGGAGCCTCGATGGCAAGGGCATCCTCGAGCGGCTCCGCGCCGGGCAACTCGCCGGCACCGACTGGATCGCTCGCGACGACGGGAGCACGGTGCTGATCGCGGAACATCCCACTTTCGCCACCCTCTACGCCCGCGGCGAGATCGGCGAGCCCGAGGCCGTGCCCGTGCCGAGTGCCAAGGCGGGTGCCGCTCGCCCGCGGCGGGATCTCGGCGACTGGGCCGCGTCGGCTGCCCGGGTCGCGGCGGGCGTCCTGGTTGCCGGGGGCGTCGTCGCCTTCGTTGGCTGGGCCTACCTCCACCGCGACGACATCCAGGAGCACGTGGCGGCCACCGCCCTGCCTCCGCTCGAGGCCCCCGCGGGTGGAGAGCAGGCCGTGGAGGCCAAGGTCGATGCGCCGGCCGAGCCCTCGCCGGAGGCGGGCCGGGTCGACGAGCTGGTGGCCCGGGTCGGCGCCGTCGACGAGCCGCGCGCCGCGTTGTTGC
>VGRQ01000487.1 GCA_016875315.1 Deltaproteobacteria bacterium
CGCCCCCGGTCGCCACCCTGGCCGACGCCCCCCGGCTCACCGGCGAGGCGCCCGGCGACCAACTCGGGTCGGCCGCCGCGCTCATGTCGGACGCGACGGGCGACGGCCTGCCCGACTTCGCGCTGGGGGCCGTCGGTCTCGACGGCAACCGGGGCGGGACCTACCTGGTACCCGGGAGCCCGGCCGACTGAGCACCGTCCAGGCGGGTGGGCGCTACCGGCCCTCGCGATAGGCTCCGCCGCGATGGTGCTTCCCTCCCTCGCGCCCCGGCTCGGCCCGGAACCTCCCGACAAGCCCGATGGCGGCATCAAGGAAGAGGGGCAAACGGCCACCAAGCCACGCACGGAGCGGCCAAAAAACTTCAAGGTCCTCCTGCACAACGACGACTTCACCACCATGGAGTTCGTCGTTGAGGTGCTGATGAGCGTGTTCCACCGGTCGAAGGTGGAGGCCACCCGCATCATGCTGTCGGTACACAATTCCGGCAAGGGTGTAGCCGGGGTCTACACCCGCGAGATCGCCGAGGCCAAGGCCACCCTGGCGATGGACCGTGCCCGAACCCGTGGCTATCCCCTGTTGGTGACGACGGAGCCGGAGTGACGCTGTCCCGCGAATTGACGATTGCGCTGTCGCTGGCCCTCGACGAGGCCCGCGACCGCCGCCACGAGTTCCTCACCCTCGAGCACGTGCTCTACGCGCTGCTCACCGACCCCACCTCGGCCGAGTGCCTGGAGGCCTGCGGGGTCGACCTCAAGAAACTCGAGAAGGACCTCGACGCCTTCTTCGAGGAGATGGAGTCGCTCCCGGTCCACGCCGACGAGAAGACCAGCGGCGACGACGACGACGACGACGACGCCCACGAGCCCATCCAGACCGACGCCTTCCGCCGCGTGCTCAACCGCGCCGCGCTGCACGTGCAGTCGAGCGGGAAGTCGGAGATCAAGGGGCCCAACGTGCTGGTGGCCATGTTCTCCGAGGCCGACAGCCACGCCGTGCACATGCTCGCGCAGCAGGGCGTGGAGAAACTCGACGTCACGAGCTTCATCGCCCACGGCATCCGGAAGGCACCGGCCGTGAAGAAAATGCAGGGTGCAGGCGCCGAGCCGGAGGACGAGGCGGCCTCTGTGAAAGATCCGCTCGCCCAGTTCTGCATCGACCTCGCGGCGCGCGCCGCCGCCGGCAAGATCGACCCCCTCATCGGCCGCGCCGCCGAGGTGGAACGCACCATCCAGGTGCTCGCCCGCCGTCGTAAGAACAATCCGCTCTATCTGGGCGACCCCGGCGTGGGCAAGACCGCCATCGTCGAGGGCCTCGCCCTCGCGATCCACGAGGGGCGCGTGCCCGAGCTGCTCAAGGGGGCCAAGGTCTACACGCTCGACATGGGCGCGCTGATCGCGGGCACGCGGTACCGCGGCGACTTCGAGGAGCGTCTCAAGGCAGTGATCGAGACCCTCAAGACCATGCCCGAGGCCATCCTCTTCATCGACGAGATTCACACCGTCATCGGCGCGGGCGCCGTCTCCGGCGGCGCGATGGACGCCTCGAACATCCTCAAGCCCGCGCTCTCCTCGGGCGAGATCCGCGTGATCGGCAGCACGACGCACCAGGAACATCGGGCCGCCTTCGGAAAAGACCGGGCCTTTGCTCGTCGTTTCCAGACCATCGACATCGGCGAGCCCACCGTCGAGGAAACCATCCTCATCCTCGACGGCCTCCGCCCCCACTACGAGAAGCACCACGGCGTCAGCTACACGCACGAGGCGCTCGACGCGGCGGCGCGACTCGCCGCTCGCTACGTCAACGACCGTTTCCTCCCCGACAAGGCCATCGACGTGATCGACGAGGCCGGCGCGGCGATGCGGCTCGTCACCACCGGGGGCACCGTGGGGGTGACCGAGGTGGAAGCGGTGATCGCGCGGATGGCGCGGATCCCCCCCAAGAGCGTGTCGGCCGAGGAACAGAAGAACCTGCGCGATCTCGGGGCCGAGCTCAAGGCCCGCATTTTCGGCCAGGACGAGGCCATCGACATGGTGTCGGCCACCATCAAGCTCAATCGCGCCGGCCTCGGGGCTCCCAATCGCCCCGTCGGCTGCTTCCTCTTCTCCGGTCCCACGGGCGTGGGCAAGACCGAGCTCGCCAAGCAGCTGGCCGAGGTGATGGGCGTACACTTCATGCGCTTCGACATGTCGGAGTACAGCGAGCCCCACACCGTGTCGCGACTGATCGGCGCCCCCCCGGGCTACGTCGGCTTCGACCAGGAGGGCCTGCTCACCGGCTCGGTGTCGCGCAACCCCTACAGCGTGCTGGTGCTCGACGAGATCGAGAAGGCGCACCCCCAGATCTTCAACATCCTCCTCCAGGTGATGGACAACGCCTCGCTCACCGACAACAACGGCAAGAAGGCCGACTTCCGCAACGTGGTGATCATCCTCACCACCAACGCCGGCGCCCGCGAGGGAAGCAAGCCGGGCATGGGCTTCTCGGCCCCGGGAGTAGAAGGCAAGATCACCGAGGCGCTCCAGCGCGTCTTCCCCCCGGAGTTCCGCAACCGCCTCGATGGCAACGTGGTCTTCCACGCCCTGTCGCGACCGGTCATTCTGCAGGTGGTCGACAAGTTCGTGCGCGAGCTGGCGGCCCAGCTCCAGGCCCGCGAGGTCACCCTCGAGATCACCGGGGCGCTGCGCGAGTGGCTCGCCGAGAAGGGCTACAAGCCCGAGTTCGGCGCCCGCGAGATGAGCCGCGTGATCCAGGACCAGCTCAAGAAGCCCCTTGCCGACGAGTTGCTGTTCGGGCGCCTCTCCAAGGGCGGCAAGGTGGTCATCGACCTCGCCGACGGCAAGCCGAGCTTCGTGTTCCCCGTCGACGAGGTCTAGTCCGCGGGCAGCTCGGCGCAGTCCCCCGCCACCACCCGGGTGCCGCGCCCGTTGTCGCCGGGGACGAGCCCGAAGCCGAGCGGCCCGCGCACCGCGCCGCGCAGGCACTCCCGGTCGGTCACCTCGGGGCGGTATCGATAGGCGCGTCGCCCGGGCGCCTCGGCGAGGGCGCCCCAGCCCTCGGGCGCAGGCTCGGTGACTGGCAGCAGCAGCACGGCGC
This sequence comes from Deltaproteobacteria bacterium, assembly GCA_016875315.1. Taxonomy (GTDB): domain Bacteria; phylum Myxococcota_A; class UBA796; order UBA796; family SXON01; genus SXON01. Next base: position 3,094 of record VGRQ01000487.1, read on the forward strand.
GCCAGCGCAAGGCCCCGCGGAGGCGCTCGTCGAGGCTGACGACCGGCCGCTCGGCGGTGGCCAGCAGCACCGGGTCGAGGAGGCCGCGGCCAAGGGGAACCACGAGGAAGTCGTCGTCCCGGGTCGCGAGGTGAATCTGCTTGCCAAGGGCGTGCAACTCGGCATCGGTCGCCTCGCGTGCCCGCGTCCACTCCCGGGCGCGAGGGCTGATGGCGAGGGCGGGCAAGAGCGCCAGGAGCGCCGCGGCGACCGCCAGGCGGCGAGCCACGGCAGGTCGCGACGCCAGCAATGCCTCGACGCCCGCGGCCGCGCCGGCCCAGGACAGGGCCAGCCAGGGCAGGAAGTGTCGCCGCTGCGACCACGCGAGCAGCGTCCCCAGGAGCGGCAGCAGCAGCACGAGGAACAAGCGCCCGCGCTCGGGACGCCCCGCGGCACGCGAGCTCCACCACGCCCCCCACGCGCCGAGGGCGGCGAGCAGCAGCTGGTCGGGGTGAGCGACGGCGGCGTGCAGCAGGTTGAAGGCCAGCCGCCCCGGCGTGCCGAGCGTGTCGACGCGCTCGGCGTAGGCGGAACGGACCGTGTCCTCGAGACCGCCCAGGGGCCCAGGAACCGCCGCCGTGACGTCGAGGAGATAGCCGCCGTCGCCCCGTCCGGCGAGGTCGGCGGCGAGGGGCGCGAACTTGTGGACCGCGGGGAGAGCCTCGGCCAGTGACGCCGGCCACCGGCCCGGCAGCACGGCAGAGAGGGCCACGCCGCCCAGGACGAACAAGGCTCCATGTCGCGACAGCCCCAGCCACGTGGGCCGAATGAGCGCCGCCGCCGCGACGAGGAGGGCCAGCGGCAGTCCCGGCTCCCGCACCCCCACCGCCAGCGTGGTGAACGTGAGCACCCACCCGCCCGACAGCGGGCGCAGGAGGGCCGCGAACCACGCGGCGTAGAGCGCGGCGGCGAGCGCGTCGGGGCCGAAGTAGGCGCCGTGGGCGGCGAGGTCGGGCGAGAGGGCCGCG
>VGRQ01000488.1 GCA_016875315.1 Deltaproteobacteria bacterium
TCGATCACGCGGCCGCCCACCGGCGCGTCACCCGGGCCGAGCACCCGCACCACGCCGGGGAGGCGACGCGCGAGGTCGGCGTAGCGAGGCAGGGTGCGGAAGCTCACCTCGCCGAGCTGGCCCGTCACCGCGCCGGCGAGGACGATGTCGCCCAGCGAGGAGAAGCGGATCACCGTGGTCATCCGAGCGCCGCTATCACCGCGTCGACGCTCACCCGGTCGAGGCAGGGGCGCCCCCAGAAGCAGGTCTTGCGGTAGCAAGGCTGGCACCAGAGCGGCTCGCCCACCACCGCCCGGCCGGTGCCGGTCAACGCGGGCGCCGTGCTCCCGTGCACCACCACCACGGGGCGACCGCAGGCCGCCGCGAAGTGGGCAGCGCCCGAGTCGTTCGACACGAAGGCGGCGCAGCGATCGAGCGCGGCGGCGAAGTCGGGCAGCGACAGGCCGGCCACCGCCGCCCGCCCCATCTGGGCGCTCACCTCGGCCACCTCCCCGGGCCCGCAGTACACCACCACCGCGTGCCCCTCGGCCTCCAGGCGATCCGCGAGGGCACGGAAACGCGGCCAGCGCACCGTGGGCGACGGGCTCCAGGGGTTGAGTCCCACGTGGCCGGGCGGCACGGGGGGCGAGTTCCCTCGCGAGCTGTATGACGATGTCGCGACATCGGTCGCGCCCGCTGCCATGGCGATGCGCGCGTAGCGCTCGCGGCGGTGCTCCTCCCGCTCGGGGAGCGCCACGCCCAGCAAGCCGCGAGGGCCGACGCCCACGGTGGGAAGGCCGCGCCACTGCCAGGCGGCGTGCCAGGAGGGCTTGAACAGCACGGCTGGCGCTGCCTCGGCCGGAGGGCCGTCCCCCGCGTGCACGCGCGCCGCGACATCGCCGTAGAGTTCCTGCCCCCAGCGCCCGCGCGTCCACACCTCTACCGGCGCCAGTCGCGACAGCGCGGTGATGGCACCGAGCGCCATCACCGCGTCGCCGAGGTGATCCGGCGCGCGGACCGCGATCATGTCGACAGCGCTACTCGCTGCGGCCGTAGAAGAGCCAGGAGCCGCCCGAGTTGCTGTAGCCGAAGCCGTCCCAGCTGGTGGCGCCCGCCATCCAGTCGCTGTTGCCGTCGGCATCCACGTCGCCGCCGCCGTCGATGGTGTAGCCCACCGCGTCGTTGTTGTTGGCCCCGGTGAACAGCGCGTCGAAGCTCGAGGCCGACACCGTGCCCGAGCTGAGCGGCCCGTACCAGAAGTACACCGCGCCAGCGCCGCTGAGCGAGCCCACGTCGTAGCCGGTCGCGCCCACGAGCAGCTCGGCGTAGGTGTCGCCGTTGGTGTCGCCTGCCCGCGCCGCGGTGCGGCCGAAGTAGTCGGCGGCGGTGCTGCCCTGGATGATGGTGTCGGCGGCGGCCGAGGCGTTCATCGAGCCCGCAGGCCACGTGGTGATCACGTAGGCCGCGCCGGCGTCGGTGGCGGCGCCATCGTTCTTGTCCGAGGTGGTGACGATGTCGGCGGTGCCGTCGCCGTTGATATCGCCGAGGCAGGCCACCGCGAGGCCCTGGCGGTCGCCGTTGGACGAGCCCGCGAGGATCGCGTCGGCGGTGCTCGCCGAGCTGGAGCCCGACATCGCGTCCATCCCGTAGAAGATGTACGTCTTGCCGGGGACCGTCGTGGCCGAGGCGGCCGGGGCGCCGAAGATACCGTCGGCCTTGCCGTCGGCGTCGATGTCGCAGAGCGCGATGCTGTAGCCGAGGTTGTGGCCCGCGCTGGCGCCGGTGATGAGCACGCTCGCCGCCGAGAGGCTGTTGTTGCTGGCGATGTCGCCCGCGAACCACACGCCCGCCGCGCCGGCGCTGGAGGAGTAGCCGTAGGCGCCCACGGCCACGTCGCCCGCGCCGTCGTTGTCGACGTCGCCACCGTACACCGAGGAGCCCACGTACACGCTCGCGGTGGTGGTGGTGAAGGTGGCGTCGGCCCCCGACACGCTGGTGGCGGCGCTGTTGCCCTCGAAGAGGTAGGCGGCGCCGTAGTCGCTCGAGCCGGCGCGGTTGGCCGCCACGAGAACCTCGTCGTCGAGGTCGCCGTCGTAGTCGGGCACGAAGCGCACCGCGCTGCCGAGGTAGTCGCTGTTCTGGGCGGTGTCGCCGTCGAAGGTCTGGTCGGCCGTGCTCAGGCTGTCGCTGGTGTCGACCGGGCCGAGCCACAGGTGGAGTCGACCGTTGTCGGTGGCCGGGGAGGTGTCGTGGTAGAACTGGCCCACGGCCACGTCGTCGAAGCCGTCGCCGTCGAAGTCGCCGTTGTTGGCCACCGACGAGCCCACCGCGTAGTCGGCGGCGGTGCCGTAGGCGCGGAAGTCGTAGTCGGCCTTGATCTCCTCGGTGCCGCTGAACATGCACGCCGGCGAGGTCGGGTCGCAGTCCTGGTCGATACCGTCGTTGCACACCTCGGTGGCGCCCGGATTGATGCTTGCGCTGGTGTCGTCGCAGTCGTCGTTGGTGGCCGAGTAGCCCGAGGGCATGGTGCATGCCGTGGAGGTGCTCCCCGCCGGGTCGCCGTAGCTGTCGCTGTCGGCGTCGGCGTACCAGGTGGTGCTGCCGCTAGTGCCCTCGTCGATCGACCCGTCGCAGTCGTTGTCGACACCGTCGCACACCTCGGTGGCGGCGGGGTTGATCGCCGCGTCGGTGTCGTCGCAGTCCTCGGGGTTGGTGTAGCCGTCGCCGTCCTCGTCGGCGACGCAGTCGTAGTTGCCGCCGCCCGGCGTGCCGTGCTCGTCGTTGGGCGTGCCCGACACGTCGTACCAGCGGTAGCTGGTGTCGTTGGAGGGCGTGCCGGCCGCGTTGGACGAGGTGAGGCACCAGTTGCCCACGCTGTCGTTGTCGGCGCTGTCGTAGTGGACCGGGTCGAGCGACAGCGAGAAGCGGACGTAGTTCGGGTAGCTCGCGGTGTAGCTGATGTCGTCGATCACGCGGCCGGTGGTGCTGGTACCCTCGATCGACAGCGAGATGTCGTCGGCGTCACGACGCAAGTAGAAAGTATTGTCGTGGTAGTCGCCGACGTAGCCGGAGGGCTGGGACTCGTCGCCCCAGTAGTAGTCGCAGGCCAGCGGGTAGGCGGTCGAGGCGCCCTCGTAGTCGTTGCTGTCGCAGAACACGAGCATGCCGCCCGCCGCCACGGTGATCGCCTCGGCCGGGTCGATCATGATGCTGTTGGCCGTGGAGCCCGAGCCACGCTCGAGCACCCAGTTGCTCAGGTCGACGGTGCGGGTAGACACGTTGACCACCTCGAGCCACGACGCGTTGTTGACCACGCTGCTGCCGCCGATGGTCGATCGCTTGTTCACCTCGCTGATGACGATGTCGCCGGTGGCGACGAAGTCCTCGTCCACCCAGCCGTCGCAGTCGCCGTCGAGCCCGTCGTCGGCCTCGGTGGCGCCCGGGTTGACGCTCGCGTCGGCGTCGTTGCAGTCGGTGTCGTTGGACACGCCCCCGCTCGACCCGCAGGAAATGGGCGTGGCTGGGTCGCCGTAGCCGTCGCTGTCGGCGTCGGCGTAGCCGGAGCCGTCGTCGACCACGCCATTGCAGTCGTTGTCGATGCCGTCGCAGGTCTCGCTCGCGCCGGGGTTGACGGTGGCGTCGGCCTCGTCGCAGTCGGTGGCGCCGGTGTAGCCGTCGCCGTCGAGGTCGGGGTCGTTGAGGCAGTCGTAGTTGGTAGCGCCGGGGGTGCCGTACTCGTCGGTGGTGACGCCCGAGGTGTCGTACCAGCGCCAGGTGTAGTTGCCCGACACCGCGCCGGTGGCGCTGCTCGACGTGGAGCACCAGGCCTGCCGGTTGTCGTTGAGGCCGCTCGTGTAGTAGGCGGAGTCGAGCGAGAGCGAGAAGCGGGAGTTGTTGGCCCAGTAGCCGTTGACGGCGTCGTAATAGTAGGTGACGCGGTCGATGAGAGTGCCGGTGGTGCGGTTGCCGTTGATGTAGAGCGCGAAGCGATCCTTGTCGCGACGCATGTACCACGTGTTGTCGTGGTAGGTGCCCACGTAGGTGGCGGCCTGCGTCTCGTCGCCCCACACGTAGTCGCAGCTGAGCGGGTACGAGGCAGCCGAGCCCTGGTAGTTGTCGG
>VGRQ01000489.1 GCA_016875315.1 Deltaproteobacteria bacterium
ACGAGGTGCGGCAACTGATCGCCATGAACGCCGACGACGTGTACCTCAGCGCCGAGGAGCTCGAGATCGCCGGCACCTACCCCAGCGCCGAGGGCTGGGACTTCTTCTTCGGCTACGGCCGCATGAACATCGGCGCGGCGGTGGAGGCGCTCGCCGCCGGGGAGATCCCGCCGGTGGCCTTCGTCGACGGGCCCGAGTGGTTCGACACCTACGACCCGAGCGGCTCGCTCGAGATCACCGGCTACGTGTCGGCCGACCGCGCTGCCTCCTACACCTATGTCGTCGAGATGGCCCGGGGCTGGGACACGCCGGCGTGGACGAAAATCGGCGAGGGCAGCGGATCGGATCGCTTCGAGGGCAAGCTCGCCTCGCTCGATCTCTCCGACCTTGGCGCCGAGGTGGGCGAGCCCAGCCGGGCCGAGGGCATCCTCGAGCGGGTAGACCGGGTGTTCGCCCCCGCCGTCACCGTGCGCCTCACCGTCACCGACGCCGAGGGTCGCAAGGCGATGTCGCGCAAGACCTTCTTCGTCAAGCGCGACAGCACGCTCGTCGATGGGTTCCCGGTACACATGGACGACAGCGGCGAGTCGTCCCCGGTGCTCTACGACATGGACGGCGACGGCGACTTCGAGGTGGTGATCGCCACCGGCGGCGGTCGCGTTCACGCCTACCAGGGCGACGGCAGCGAGCTGGACGGCTGGCCGGTGGAGGCCCCGGTCACCCCGCGCTGGCACAGCGGCCAGGCCGCCGAGGAGGCCACGAGCCCGCTTCGCGACGCCTTCATCGCCACCGTGGCCGCTGGCGACCTCGAGGGCGACGGCGAGGCCGAGGTGGTGGCCGCCAGCGGCGCGGGCTTCGTGTACGCCTGGCACGCCGATGGCAGCATGGTGGACGGCTTTCCCTTCCAGATGGTCGGTCGCGAGCCGGGCGAGTTCGGCATCGACGACGCCTGGGACAACGGCTTCGCCGGGGCGCCCACCCTCTACGACGTGGATGGCAACGGGGCCCTCGAGATCATCGTCGCCGGCATGGACCAGCGCCTCTACGTCATCGACGCGCAGGGCGCCGACTGGGGCCCCTACCCGGTGGAGGTGTGCGCGCCCGAGCTGTGCGGCGTCGAGGGCAACCGGATCATCAACAGCGTGGCCGTGGGCGACGTCGACAACGACGGCGACATCGACTTCGGCGTGGGCAGCAACGAGGCGCCCGACGGCGGCAGCAAGAGTGTCAGTTACCTGCTCGACGGCGAGTCGGGCACCATGCTCGACGGCTGGCCGCTGATGGAGGCCGGCCTGGTGAACACTGCCGCGCTCTTGCCGATCGTGGGCGAGGGGCACCCCGCCTCGCTCGCCTTCGCCGACATCGACGGCAACGGCGACCTGGAGGTGGCGAGCAACGTGATGCTGGGGACGAGCCCCCTCTACAACCACGACGCCAGCGTGTTCCTCGACCTGCCCTACTTCGCCACCGACTACAGCGAGGGCAACAACACCACCGAGCCGTCGATGACCACGATGTCGAACAACGTGAGCTTCGGCGACCTCGATGGCGACGGCCGTCCCGAGTTCCTCAGCGGCGGGGCCGGCACCTTCTACTTGATCTCCCTGGCCCTGTGGTCGGCCAGCGACTACCAGCACGTGGCGATGGCGTGGAGCGGCAAGGACGGCACGGTGATGCCCGGCTGGCCGCGCCAGATGGAAGACCTGCAGTTCCTCGTGGCCCCCGCCGTGGCCGACGTGACCGGCGACGGCAAGCCCGAGGCCATCTTCGGCAGCGCCGGCTACATGCTCTACGCCTGGGACGGCACCGGCCAGCTCGCCAGTGGCTTCCCCAAGTTCACCGGCAACTGGCTGCTCGGCTCGCCCGCCGTGGGCGACATCGATGGCGACGGCTACGTCGAGGTGGTGGCGAGCACGCGCGAGGGCAAGCTCTTCGCCTGGCACACCGAGGGCCACGCCGACCAGAAGGTCCAGTGGGCGGGCATCCACCACGACGCCCAGAACACGTCGAACTGGAACCACCCCATCCCGGCGCAAGAGGGACCGCCGCCCGTCGTCGAGGAATGCACCGAGGGCTGCTGCTGCAACCACGCCGACACCCTCGCCCTCGCCGGCTGGCTCGGCGGCGTGGCGGTGTTCCTGCGCCGCCGCCGTGGTTAGCTCCGGCGCGCCATGAACGCCCTCGACACGCTGAAAGCTCGCGGCTTCTTCAACCAGTGTACCGACGAGGAGGGGCTCCGCGAGCACCTCGCCGTGCCGCGCAGCTTCTACATCGGTTTTGACCCCACGGCGGAGTCGCTGCACGTCGGCTCCCTCGTCCAGCTCATGGCGATGGCCCACCTGTCGCGGGCCGGCCACCACGCCATCGCCGTGGTGGGCGGCGGCACCGCCAAGATCGGCGACCCTTCCGGTCGCGACAGCACCCGCGACTTCATGGACGTGGAGCGACTGGAGCGAAACAAGCAAGGCATCGCCGCGCAGATCGCGAAGTTCTGCAGCGGGCGCATGGTCGACAACGCCGACTGGCTCGACGCCCTCGGCTACATCCAGGTGCTGCGCGAGATCGGGCGCTTCTTCTCGGTGAACGAGATGATCAAGACCGAGAGCGTGGCGCAGCGCCTGGAGCGGCACCAGGGCATGTCGTTCATCGAGTTCAACTACGTGCTCTTGCAGAGCTACGACTACCTGGAGCTGTTCCGTCGCCACGGGTGTACGCTCCAGGTGGGCGGCGGCGACCAGTGGTACAACATCGTCAGCGGGATGGACCTGATCCGCCGCGTCGAAGGTGGGAAGTCCTTCGGTCTCACCACGCCCTTGCTCACCACCGCCAGCGGCGCCAAGATGGGCAAGACGGCGGCCGGGGCGGTGTGGCTCGACCCGGCGCGAGTGTCGCCCTACGACTACTACCAGTACTGGTACAACGTCGATGATCGCGACATCGAGCGCTTCCTGAAGCTGTTCACCTTCCTGCCCCTCGACCAGATCGCCGCCGCCGTGGCCGGCGAGTACCGGCTGGCGAAGCGCCTGCTCGCGCGGGAGGCGACGGCGGTGGTACACGGCGCCGAGGCCGCCGACGCCGCCCAGGCCGCGGCGCTCGCCGCGTTCTCGGGCGGGGTGAGCGCCGACATGCCGACCATCCGGGTGAGCTTCCCGGTGAGCGTGGTGGAAGCCCTGAAGCTAGCCCAGTTCGCCGACAGCAACTCCGACGCGCGGCGCGCGATCCAGGGCGGTGGCGTGCGCATCGGCGACACGCCGGTGGCCGACCTCCGCGCCACGATGACCGAGCCGGGCGTGCTCTGGGGGAGCAAGAAGCGCGCGGTCCGCGTCGAGCCGGCCTAGTGGCCCCCCGTGAAGACGCGCTCTTCTCGTGGATCGAGCGTGTCCACGGGAAGAGCTGGGGATCCGTGCTCGACAGCGGCACCGGCGAGCACTCGCTGCGGTGGCTGGCCTCGCTCTCGCCGGCCTCGTTGACGGCGGTGACCGTGGAGGCCTGGCGCCTGCCCGGGCTCGGCGCGCTCGCCACCCCGGCGCGGGTGGTGGAGGGCCAGTGGACCGACCCGCGCCTACTCGCGGGGGATCGCTTCGACGTGGTGGTGGCCGACTACGTGATCGGCGCGATCGACGGGCACGCGCCCTACTTCCAGTACGGCTTCCTCGACCGCATCCGTCCCCACGTGGGGTCGCGACTCTACCTCGTGGGCATGGAGCCGCCGCCCCGCGACGGCTCCGCGCTCGACGAGGTGTGCCGCTGTCGCGACGCGGCGATCCTGCTGGCCGGGCACCGGACATACCGCGAGTACCCGCGCGATCTCGTCGTCGACTGGCTGGGCCGCGCCGGCTACCGCGTGATCGACGCCGCGAGCTTCCCCAACGTGCTCGCCGAGCGCTTCGTCAACGGCCAGCTCGACGTGGCACGGCGGAAGCTGCCCTACTTCGAGAGCCCGGCGCTGGCCGAGAGCTTCGCCGCCTACATCGAGGAGGTGCGCCGCCGCGCCCTGGCCACCGTCCCCCGCGGCTGGGGGAGCGACTGGGTCATCGCGGCGGGGGTGTAGGCGCGGAGGGCAACGCGGCGCGCACGCCCAGCCGCCCCCGGTGCCCCA
>VGRQ01000490.1 GCA_016875315.1 Deltaproteobacteria bacterium
CCGGTGAAGCAGATGGCGTTGGCCTGCTCGTTGTTCGACCGCGGGTTGACCAGGAGCGCCATCGCCACCATCGACTGGTCGATGCTGAACCAGGATCGCTCTTCCCAGGCGGTGACCCCCCACAGCGTGGCCCAGCTGGCGCGGATGGCGTCCTCGAAGGTCTCCTCGTCTTCCTCGTCGTCGTCGCAGTGCGACGGCCCGGCGCTGTTGCCGTCGAGATCGTCGGCGAGGCAGCCGGTGTGCGACTCGTAGATGCCGGCCGCGGTGAAGAAGAGGTCGTCCTCGGCGTTGGACGACGAGCGGAAACGGACGGCGGTGGTGTCGTCGCCGTACACCTCCAGGAAACGTTCCTGGATGGCCGCCTCGATATCGGCCGGGATGGTGGCCGACATCATCGCCTCCTCGAAGTCCTCCAGCATGGCGCGGCGGGCCTGCGCGTCGTTGAGGAAGGTGTCGTCGGCGTGCCAGGCGTCGATTGTCTCTTGCAGCGAGTGCGTCGCGACACCCTGGCCGTCGCCGAGGTCGACCTCCCAGGTGCCCTCGTCCATGAAACGCTGGTAGTAGTAGAAGGGGATGACAAAACCCTCGATCTGGTAGGCGCTGTCGATGCGCTGGTAGAGCGTGGCGAGGTTGGAGCCCTTGGTGCCCCAGGTGCAGATGTTGTCGTGTCGCGACTCCTCGGTCGTGGTGTCCATCTCCAGGAGCCCCGGCATCGAGGTCTCGGTGATGTTGGCCTCGCACACGATCACTGGGTCGGGGCGGATCTCCGTCCACCAGGTGTTGGCATCGTCCTCGGTGGCGGCCTCGATGCTGTAGTCGGTCTCCCCGCAGTCGAGGTGAACGAGCTGGTCTTTCCAGTCGGCGAGCGCGTCGAGGGGCTCGGAGATGTAGCAGTTGGGCGTGCCGCGCGTGGCCGAGCGCACGCTCAGGTGGGAGAGCGTGCCCTGCCGCGTGCCGGTGATGATGCCGCTCACCGGCCTCTCGATGTCTTCCGGGGCCTCGTCGATGACGATGATGTCTTGCCAGGAGAAGCTGGCCTCTTCCTCGGCGGTGATGAACTCGTCGAGGGTGAACAGGCGCAGGTAGCCGTAGGCCTCGCCCGGGTTGTAGGCCTCGTAGAGCACCTCGGCGGGGTCCTGGATGGGGAAGGGCGCGTCGTCCCAGCCCGCGGCGGCGTCGATCTGGTTCTCGGAGTTCGGGACCCAGGCCAGCGTGTCGAGACCGAAGCGCGCCTGCAATCCCTCGTAGGCCGCGGCCACCTGCTCCATGGTGACGGTGCTGGCCTCGTCGGAAGGGTCGTCCCACACGGTGAAGCCGTAGAACACGCCGGCGTCGGTCACGTAGAGGGAGTACGTGCCCGCGTAGAACTCGCGGGTGTCGGGGTAGAGGATCAGGCTCTCGTACTGCGAGGTGGTGAGCCCCGAGAAGTCGTCGGGGAAGGCCTTCACGAGGAAGTCGTAGTGCAGCTGGAAGTAGTTCACGTCGAGGAAGACGCCGGGTACGCGCGCCTCGTCGACGGCCGGCACCATGTACTTGCCCACGCGGAGCTGATCGACGCTCGACGAGCTGATGGTCACGCCGTTGAAGGTCTCGTCGTCGTCAACCCGGTGGACGCAGGCGCGGTAGCCAAGGCGCGCCTCGGCCTCGGCACACTCCTGCTCGTCGCCCACGGTCGACGAGGTGTCCGCCGTGTCGCCAGGCGGATTGCCGGTCTCCTCGGGGTCGGTGTCGCAGGCGAGGAGCAGAGGGAGCATGGCGAAGCATAGCCTCGGGCTGGAAGGGGCGCGCTAGTTATCTGGCGTCACGACGTAGACGGCCCCGCCGGCGGCACCGCCCGACGACTCGGCCGGGGCGCCGATGAGCAACTCGGCGAAGCCGTCGCCGTCGAGGTCGGCGATGTCGGCGCCCTCCCCGGCCTGGTCGCCCGAGGCCTCGCCCTCCCACCAGGCGTCGGCGTCGCTGGCCACGCTGGCGGTGATCGGCGCGTAGAAGAGGTAGGCCGCGCCCGACGAGCTGCCGCCGCTGCGGTCACCGATGGCGCCCACCAGCAGCTCCTCGGCCCCGTCGCCGTCGGTGTCGCCCACGCCGAATCCGAGTCCGAACTGCTGGTTGGCGTAGTCACCCTCGATGACCACGTCGGCAGCGGCGAGATCGGTGGTGCCCGACGCGGGCCCGTACTCCACGTAGGCGGTGCCCGCGTAGCTGGCCGCGCTGTTGCCGTAGGAGCCGATGATCACGTCGGCGAGCCCGTCGCCGTCGAGATCGCCGAGGGCGAGGTCTTCCCCGGCGTAGTCGCTGGCGGCCACCCCGGTGAAGGTGCCGTCGGAATCGGAGGTGTCGATGTCGCCGGTGAGGCCCCCGTACACGAGGTACACGGTGCCGGCGTAGGGCGCGGCGCTGGTCTGGTAGGGCGCGGCGAGCAGCATGTCGCCGATGCCGTCGCCATTGCAGTCGGGCCCGGCTCGCAAGTAGCGCCCGGCGTAGGCCATCACCGAGTCGCCCACGATGCGGAGGTCGGCGTCGTCGTCCACGTCGTAGTCGCCGGCCGACAGGGGGCCCTGGTGGATGAACACCGTGCCGGAGGTGTAGCCGCCGGTAGAGTCCTCGTAGGCGCCGATCACCGCGTCGGCCACGCCGTCGCCGGTCACGTCGGCGAAGTCGCCGCCGTGGCCGGTCTCGATGGCGGTGGGGCTGGAGATGATGATGTCGGCGTCGTCGAGCGACACGTCGGCGCTGACCGGCCCGAGGATGATGAACTCCTTCTCGGTGCCGTCGGGGGCGCCGAGTCCCACGTCGTCGATGCCGTCGCCGTCGACGTCGCCCACGCCGAGCGAGCGACCGGCGTAGCTGGTGCCCATGCCGCCCGAGAGGAAGTAGCCGCGGTCGCCGAGCGCCTCGGTGCCGCTGAACGGGCCCGGGATCACGTAGCCGCCGCCCTGGTAGCCGTTGGCGTAGAAGGTGGTCACGACGATGTCGGGCTCGCCATCGCCGGTGGGATCGCCCACCTTCACCAGCCGGCCCGCGTCGAAGTTCGGCTCGTCGGAGTAGATCTTGTCGTAGTCGCCCAGGTCGTGGCTGCCGTCGTAGGTGCAGCGCGGGTCGTGGCCGTCGCAGGACTGGTCGATGCCGTCCTCGCAGGTCTCGGTCGCGCCGCCGAAGATGGTGGCGTCGTCGTCGTCGCAGTCGTCGCCGTCGACGCAGAGGGTCGAGGTGTGCCCGTCGCCATCGAGATCGAAGTCCTCGTCCACGCTGCCGTCGCAGTCGTCGTCGGCGTCGTTGCACTGCTCGGCCGCGCCCGGGAAGGCGAGCGGGTCGCCCGCCCGGCAGTCGGTGTTGTCCTGCACCCAGCCCTCGCGCGGCAGGCAGGTGTACTCCGACACGTTGGGGTTGCCGTAGCCGTCGCCGTCGTCGTCGCTGTACCAGGTGTCCTCGTAGCCGAGGTCGCTGGCGCCGTCGCAGTCGTCGTCGGTGGCGTTGCAGGCCTCCTCGGCCCCGGGGTGGGTGGTGGCCACGGTGTCGTCGCAGTCGGTACCGTCGAGCACCCAGCCCTCGGCCGGGGTGCAGGTCACCAGCCCCGTGGCCGCGTTGCCGTAGCCGTCGGCGTCGGCGTCCTCGTACCAGGCGGCCTCGACGTCGTCCTTCCGGTCGTCGCAGTCGTCGTCGATGCCGTTGCACACCTCCTCGGCGCCGGGGTGGACCGCCGGGTCGTCGTCGTCGCAGTCGCCGGTGGCGCCCGCGTAGCCCTCGGGTACCGTGCAGTCCTTGATGGCGTTGCCCGGCGCGCCGTAGCCATCGCCGTCGCCGTCGGGCCAGATGTCGACCGTGGCGTCGCAGGCCGTGTCGATCAGCCCGCCGGGAGCGGTGTCCCCGGTGTCGGGCGGCGCGGGACAGGCCAGCAGCAGGAGCAGCATCGGCCTGTCAACGTACACCACGCGCGGGTGTGACGCCCAGTCGACTTAGGCGAGCGCCAAGGGCGCTGCGGCGGGCCACGACCGCGCCCCGCGCGCTTCCACCGGGGAACCAAGCCGGCCTGGATGCGAAAGCCAGGGAGCTATGCCCCCCTCGATGCGAAACGCGGGAGTCGCCAAC
>VGRQ01000491.1 GCA_016875315.1 Deltaproteobacteria bacterium
ACGGCGGCCGCCTCGGACAGCGGCGTGCGCAACTGGTTGCCGCCGACGGTCGCGGACAGCCCGGCCGCGCCCACCGCCTCGCCCACCACCACCTCGCTCGCCGCGTGCGCCGCGAGGCGCGCCACCAGTACATCGCGACCGGTACTCATGCTTCTGCTGCCGTTTGGCGCGACCGCAGGTAGTCGCGGATGAAGTATTCGCCGGCCTTGTAGGACGAGCGCACGAGCGGACCGCTCGCGACGAATGCAAAGCCCAGGGCACGCCCGTCGGCGGCGAGGGCTTCGAAGTCGGCAGGGGGGACGAAGTGCTGCACGGGCAGGTGGTTCTCGCTGGGGCGCAGGTACTGTCCCAGGGTGAGGAAGTCCACGTCGATCGCCCGCAGCGCCGCCATCGCCTCGCGCACCTCGTCCAAGGTCTCGCCGTGGCCGAGCTGGATCGAGGTCTTGGTGAGGAACCCGCGGCGCTTGGCATGGGCGAGGACCGATAGGCTCTGGATCCAGCCCGCCCGCGGATCGCGCACCGGCGCTTGCAGGCGGGGGACGGTCTCCACGTTGTGCGAGAGCACGTCGGGACGAGCAGCGAGGAGCCGGTCGAGCAGGGGCTCGCGCCCGTGGAAGTCGGGGATCAGCGTCTCCACCAGCGTGGAGGGGCTGGCGGCGCGGCAGGCCTCGATGCAGGCGGCGAAGTGGCCGGCGCCCTCGTCGGGCAGGTCGTCGCGGTTGACGCTGGTGATCACCACGTAGTCGAGCTCCAGCTCGCGGATGGCGAGGGCCACGTTTCGCGGCTCATCGGCGTCGGGCGGCGCGGGCTTGCGCGAGGTGTCGACCGCGCAGAACCGGCAGCCGCGGGTGCAGGTGCCGCCGAGGACCATGAAGGTGGCGGTGCCGCCGCCCCAGCACTCGCCCATGTTGGGGCAGTGCGCCTCCTCGCACACGGTGTGCAGCTTGAGCGTGCGCGCCCGCGCCTTGATGCGGGAATAGCGCTCGCCCCCGGGCATCCGGACACGCAGCCACTCCGGACGGTTGCCGACCATCGACCCTCCCGGGGAGCCGCCCCTACCCTCTCGCGGCCTGCCGCGCCAAGCCACGGGGCGCCCGCGGCGAGCGGCGAGGCCAAGGGCGCGTCAACTCCCGAGCGAGAATGCGCCGCGACCCTTGCGAACCGGAATACAATGTGCCGATGAGTGGATCGACGCCCGCCGCAGCCCCGCCCGCCGGCCCCGGGGATGAGCCCGCGCGCGCGGAGTCGCTCTCGGCCCACGAGAGGGCCCTCGCGCAGCTCGTGCCGATCGCCGCCCACGCCCTGAGCCAGCCTGCAAACGTGTTGCAAGGGTACTGTGAGATTCTCGAGCTCAGCCACGCCCCGGAGCACCGGGAGCGCGCCGTGGCGGCCATCCAGCGGGCCAGCGAGCAGCTCACGGACATCCTTGGAGATCTGCGACGCGCCACCCAGTCGATGGAGGGCGTCGAGCGCTTTCGCGAGCGGCATGACGGGAAGCGGGCGAGGCGGGTGCCGAGCAACGAGGGTTAGGATGCGGTCCCCTGAGGAGGACTCGTGACCCTGCACATCCTGATGTTGATGGTTGGCCCTGGCTGCGACGGCGACGCCGAGAAGACTCCCGGCGACACCAGCGGCGACGCCGACACCGACACCGATAGCGACACCGACACCGACACGGCCGACACCGACACCGGCGACACCGACACCGGCGACACCGACACCGACAGCGGCCCCGACACCGGCCCGCCCGACAGCGGCGACACCGGCAACCCGCCGCCGAGTGGCGCCTACTACGGGCCCCCCACCGGTTTCGCCCTCGTCGGCGACCGGGTGAGCGGCAACAGCGACGAGGTGGCGGTGTGGATCATCAACACCTCCGACGGCAGCACCACCACGATCGCCGACCTCGCCGTGCGCGCCGACAGCGTCGGCTCCTGCGGCGCGTCTTTCGTGTGGATCCTCGAGTCCAACAACAGCGCCGCCGAGAGCGACTACGCCTACGGCATCGACGCGGCCACCGGCGCGCTGACCCTCACCCTCGACCTCGGCCCGCTGTTCGGTCCGCAGGCCCTGATCACCAAGGGCAACAGCTTCGTGGTGGGTGGCCTCAGCGGCGTGGCGACCTACGGGCAGGATGGCGTCCTCGCCTCGACGGTCGATCTCACCGCCTACGCCGACAGCGACGGCACCCCCGAGGTGATGGCGCTGGCCGACGCCCCCGAGGGCATCGTGGCCGTGCTGGGGCGCGTGTCCAGTAGCGGCTACGACCAGTCCGGCATCGTGCTGATCGACACGGTCGACGGCACCATCGAGGGCAACGGCCTGCTCAGTGGCGTGAACGCGGGACGAAGCGTGGCCTACGGTCCCGACGGCGTCACCGTCGTGCTCGAGCCCACCAAGACCGGCAGCACCACCAACGAGGACGGCGGCGTGGAGGGCTTCAGCGTGTCGACCTGGGCGTCCACCGGCACCCTCATGGACTTCACCGGGGTGGAGCGCGTGGCCACGACGATGTCCTCGGCCGACGGCACGGTGGTGGCCGCCATCAAGGACGACGCCGGCGACATCAACATCATCCGCTACGACCGCGCGGGAAGCGCCATCAACACCGTCCCCGCCAACACCATCAGCAACGGGCTCGCGGTCCTGGCCTCTTCCTTCCTCTCGGCAGAGGGCAACGGGGCGAGCAGCAAGGTGATCGCCTACGGCCCCGACGGCGCCACGCAGAGCACCGCGACCATCGGCGCCGACGTGCGTGGCCTGTGGGCCTGCTCGCCGCCGCCCTCGATGCCCGACGACACCGGCCGCCCCGACAGCGGCGCACCCGAGTAGCGGCCGCTGGGATAGCCCCGTCACCGACTCAGCCCGTGCTCCCACTCGGTCCCCTCGAAGTCCGCCGCCCGCAGTTGCGGCCCGAGGTGTGCAAGCTCATCGGCATGGTTTGCCACGGCCATGCCGACGGCCAGCTGCTCCTGCCGGTCGGGCAGCTGGTGCGCATGCTCGGCGTCAGGGTGACGCCCGAGTTCCAGGCCCAGATCGACGAGCGAGGCGACCTGCACTTCGCCGGTGAGCAGTTCGACAACCAGGGACCGGTGATCCGGCGAGAGGTGCGGCTGCGCGGCGTGCCCGCCGACCTCGAGATCGCCTCGCCCCTCTCGGGAAGGATCGAGCGCGGTTTCGACCACTTCACGCTCCACTTCACGCCCGGGCAGAGTTTCCGGGTCGGGCGGTTCATCTTCGAGGCCGAGCTGGCGACGCTCTCGGTCAACGCGGATCGCGTGGTGCTGGAGCTCCGGCCGGCCGGCCTCGTGCGGGTGGAGCTCACCGAGGCGCCCGCAAGCGGATAGCGGCGCCACGACCAGGAGCCGGGCATGTCCGCCGAGCGCTACCACCCGATGCACAAGGTCCGCGTCGTCACCGCGGCGTCGCTATTCGACGGCCACGACGCCAGCATCAACATCATGCGACGGCTCTTGCAGCAGCTCGGCGCCGAGGTGATCCACCTCGGCCACAACCGATCCGTCGACGACATCGTCACCGCCGCGATCGCGGAAGACGCGCAGGCGATCGCCGTGTCGTCCTACCAGGGCGGTCACAACGAGTACTTTCGCTACATGCGCGACCTGCTCGTGGAGCGCGGCGCCGGTCACGTGAAGATCTTCGGCGGCGGCGGTGGCGTAATCGTCCCCGAGGAAATCCGCGCGCTCCAGGCCCACGGCATCGAGCGCATCTACTCGCCGGAAGACGGGCGCCGCATGGGACTCGTCGGAATCATCAGCGACCTGTTGCGGCGCGCCGACTTCGACCCAGCCGCCCTTGGCGTCGATCTCGGCGGGGTGAAGGCGGGGAAGCCGGGGGCGATCGCCCGGGCGATCTCCCTGGCGGAGACGGGACGCCTGGCGGCGTCGGAGCGGGAGGCGCTGGAGTCGATGGCACGCCGACCCGCGCCGGTGGTGGGCCTCACCGGCACCGGCGGCGCCGGGAAATCGAGCTTCTGCGACGAGCTGGTGCGGCGCTACACGATGGACTTCCCCGCCGACCGCGTGGCGGTGGTGAGCATCGACCCCACCCGCAAGAAG
>VGRQ01000492.1 GCA_016875315.1 Deltaproteobacteria bacterium
CGCCCTGGTACGCCGACGTGGTGTCTCACTGGATGTTCGCCGTGGGCGTGGAGCGCGCCACCGTGGTGGGGCACTCGATGGGGGGACAGGTGGCGATGGAGCTGGCCCTGCGCCACCCCGAGCGGGTGGAGCGGCTGGCGCTGAGCGCGCCCGCGGGCTTCGAGGACTTCGCGCCCGGGGCGGCGAGCTTCATGAAGTCCTTCTGGACCGAGTCGCGCGCGATGGAGTCCAGCGAGGAGCAGGTGCGCGCCAACTTCGTGGGCATGGTGTTCAACGAGGTGGACGAGGGCGTGGAGCGTCTCATCCAGGAGCGCGTTCGCCTCGGGCTCAACCCGCGCTTCGCGGGCACCAGCGTGGCGGTGTCGCGATCCATCGCGGGCATGGTCGACCATCCCGTGGGCGATCGTGCCCGCGGCATCGCGGTTCCCACGCTGATCGTGTATGGCAGCGACGACCGCATGATCCCCAACCCCGTCTTCACCGGTGGACGCACCCGCGCCGTGGCCGAGCGCGCCCACCAGCTCGTGCCCCACTCGCGCCTCGTGGTGATCGAGGGCGCGGGGCACACCGTCCACCACGACGCGCCGCGGGCCTTCAACGCCGCGCTCGAGGAGTTCTTGCCATGATGCTCGTCTCGCTCGCGCTCGCGACCTCCGGCTACGACCCTGCCGCGCCCGTCGAGGTGTACACGGGCTCAGAGGTGGAAGACATCGAGGGTAGCGTCCGGCTGTGGAGCGCGATCGAGCTGCACGAGGATCCCGACCGGACGCTCTTCGACGCCGGCGAGTACAACAGCGTCACGGCCTGGCCCAGCGACGCGAGCTGGGCGCCCTACATCGCCGACTGTTTCCAGTCGCAAACCCCGCACACCTCGAGGTTCCTGCTCCACGTGGGCCCGAGCGCCGCCATCGCCAGCGGCACGCCGGTGCTGTTTGTCCCCGGGGCGGCCGACAATGGCTCGCGTGGCTTCATCACCATGGCCTGGCACGAGGACCTCCTGGGAAAGCCGGTCTACGCGATGACCTTCGCGCACCCGCACGGCGACGTGTTCCAGCAGGCCGAGCAGATCGCCGACGCCATCGCGCGCATCAAGGCGCGCACCGGCGCGGCGCAGGTCGACGTGGTGGCTCACAGCAAGGGCGGGATCGCCGCCGCGATCTACGCCTCGAACTCGGGCGGAGCGGCCTGGGGGGGCGCCTACGACCGCGTGGGCACGCCCTACCAGGGCGACGTCCGGCGGCTGGTGCTCATCGCCACGCCGCTCAAGGGCATCGACACCGCGTTCCGGTGGTCCACTGGCAACTACTTGTCCCTCGAGGCCGACAGCACCTTCTCACCCTCGGCCTGGGAGGACTACTACCCCTACGGCACCGCGACCAGCTGGGTTTCCGACGACCTTCGCGCCCAGGACTTCTATGCCGAGGAAGGCGACCTCTTCCCGGGACACCGGCAGATCTACGCTCGGCAGGATCACCCGCTCCCCGGCTCCTTGAGTTGGCTCGGCCCCTACGCGGCACAGCTCGACTGGTACACCACCTACGAGGGCGGCTACGGTTTCTACACCTACTCCGAGGGCATCGACGGCGTGGTGGCGGCCGGGGGTGGCGTGCTCGCTGCGTTGCAGCAGAACGGCGTGGATCCCGCCGTGGAGGTGTTCTTGCTATCGGGCAGCAACCCGCTGATGCCCAACGGCTACGAGGACTGGGCCGCCACCCAGTTCGGCGAGGGCTGGGCAGAGTTCGGCAAGGCGGAGCGGGAAACCTGGGCCGACGTGATCGCCAGCGCCGTGGGCGAGGGCGCGATGTCGGCGGAGCTCACCGAGGAAGAGCTCCAGGGCGTGCTCTCGGGCGACCTCGTCATCGGCGAGATCTCGGGGCAGTCCGACGGCCTGGTGTTCCTCGACAGCGCCAGCGACGAGTCGATGCTCACCGCGCGCGGGGCGGTGGTGGTCGACAGCCACATCGCCAACCTCTCCCACCTCGACCTGCTCTACGCCTCGCCGATCACCGGCGAGCTGCTCGTCGAGGCGGGCGCGGCCGACGACGACGACGCCTGGATGATCAGCTTCGGCGAGCGCTACACCGAGGAAGACACCATCGGGCTGGTGGAAGGCTGGCTGGCCGACGGTGACGACGGCTCCGGGGGCGACCCGGGAGACACCGGCGAGCCCGGCGCGAGTGACACGGGCGGCGTCGACACCGGCGCCACGAGCGACCTCGACGAGGGACAAGACGCCGAGGAGCCCGGCACGCTCCCCGAGGAGTGCGGCGCCTGCAACGGCGGGCAGGCGGCGCCGGGACTCCTCGGACTCGTGGCCGCGATCCTGGGGCTGCGGCGGCGGCGGTGATACACCGGCCCTCGTGAAACTCCCGGTCCTCACCGTCGACGAGTGCGCGCCCGTGCTCCGCGCGCTGGCGGAGCCGATCCGGCTGAGGATCATCTCGGCCCTGCGGGAGGGGCCGCTGTCGGTCAACGAGGTCACGTCGCGACTGGGCGTGAAGCAGTACCAGGCCTCGCGCCACCTCGCCGCGCTGCACGAGATCGGCGTGCTCACGCGGGAGCGCGCGGGGAAGCGCGTGTTGTACGGGCTGTCGGAGCAGGTGCGCCGCGACCTCGGCGACGCGCCCACGGTCGAGCTGGGTTGCTGCCGGGTGTGCGTGGAATAGCCCAGCCCCCGTGCGGGGTGGCACAGGTGCGGGGCCCTTAGTTATGCGTGGCTGCGCATATGATCACCCTCTTGCTCCTCGCCTGCGCGAACGATCCCGGCGCCGCCGGCGACTCGGCGCCCCTCAGGCTCACCCTCACCGGATCCTCCACCGTGGCCCCGCTCGTGTCGGAGCTAGCCAAGCGCTACGAGTCGCAGAACCCGGGCGCGCGGATCGACGTGCAGACCGGCGGCTCGTCGCGCGGGGTGGCCGACGCGGCGAGCGGCACCGCCGACATCGGCATGGCCTCGCGCGCCCCGAAGCCGGACGACCCGGCCGACCTCGTCTTCACGCCCATCGCGCGGGACGGCATCGCGCTGATCGTCCATGCCGAGAACCCCGTGGCCGAGCTGTCGCGCCAGCAGGTGGTGTCGATCTACACCGGGGGCATCGCGAGCTGGTCGGATCTCGGCGGCGCCGACCTGCCGATCACGGTGGTCAACAAGGCCGAGGGCCGCTCCACGCTGGAGCTGTTCTGTCACTTCTTCAAGCTCGAGGCCACCGCGATCGAGGCGAGCGTCGTCATCGGCGACAACGCGCAGGGCATCAAGACGGTGGCGGGCAACCCCGGGGCCATCGGCTACGTGTCGATCGGCACCGCCGAGTACGAGCGCGACCACGGCACGCCCATCAAGCTCCTGCCGCTCGACGGCGTGGTGCCCTCGGTGGCGAGCGTGAAGGATGGGAGCTTTCCGATGTCGCGACCGCTAAACCTGGTGACGCGCGGCCAGCCGGCCGGGGCCGCCGCCGACTTCATCGGCTTCGCGCGTGACGCGGCGCAGCACGACCTCGTGGCCGGCCAGTACTTCGTGCCGGTGGACTAGCGGTCGATGGGCGACGGGTCTTCGCTCGGGGCGCCCAGCCGCGGCAAGGCGCGCGCGGGCTCCGCGAGTGGGCTCGACGCGCTGCTCGTGCTCTGCGCCGTGGTGTCGTCCGGGGTCACCCTCCTCGTGGCGGGCTTCGTGGCGCGCGAGAGTACCCACGCCCTGCGGGTGGTGGGCCTGTCGCGGTGGTTCGGCGACCCGAGCTGGCACCCCGCCAGCGGCCTGTACAACGCGCTGCCGATGGTGGTGGGCACGCTCCTCACTTCGATGCTGGCGCTCGCGCTCGCGGTGCCGGTGGGCGTGCTCTCGGCGGCATGGGCGCAGTGGGTGGCGCCGGCCTGGGCGCGCGGCCCCTACCGGGCGCTGGTGGCCTTGCTCGCGGGCATTCCCTCGGTGGTGTACGGGCTCTGGGGGCTCACGGTGCTGGTGCCGGCGATCGCGCGGGTGCAGGCGCCGGGCTCGAGCCTGCTCGCCGGCGCGCTCGTGCTGGCGCTGATGGTGGTGCCGACGATCGCGCTGTTCGCGGAGTCGGCGCT
>VGRQ01000493.1 GCA_016875315.1 Deltaproteobacteria bacterium
GCGCTCTCGCTGGCGGTGTAGAGCGGGTCGCACTCGATGTCGTCTTCGTCCCACGACACGGTGAAGTTGCCCTCCATGCCGGCACCGATGCGGATGCCGGCGCAACCTTCCTCGTGGGAGCCCACGCCCATCACCATGCCGCGAAGCACGTCGTTCTCGATGACGTAGCCCTCGTTGGACAGGACGACCGTGCGTTCCTGGGTCTCGCCCCACTCGAGCGTTCCGAACTCGAGCTGGTCTTGCGACAGCTTCATGTCGGGGTAGGGCGTGGCCACCGTGGTGATCGTGTCGCCGTCGCACGCCGCGAGGACGAGCAACGGACCAATCAGCGGCAGGACGGGACGAGCGGCCATGGGGAGAACCTCCGCGCCAGTGACGACGCGCGGGCAGGTTAGCCGCCGCCCCCGTGGGATGTCAACGCCTTGTCGACGAAGGCGGCGGTAACGGCAAGATCCGCAGTGGCCCGCCAGCTACAGCAGGTGCCCGGACTTGGCGCGCTTGGTGTCGAGGTAGGTGCGGTTGTGGACGTTGGGCGTGGCCCGCAGCGGGATCTGCCCCACCACCGGGAGCCCGGCGCGCACCACCCCCGCCACCTTCGACGGGTTGTTGGTCAACAACACGACGGAGCGGGCGCCAAGCTGGCGGAGGATCTCCGCGGCCACGTCGTACCGGCGCATGTCGTCGGGAAAGCCCAGCGCGAGGTTGGCCTCGACAGTGTCCATGCCCTGGTCTTGCAGGGCGTAGGCCCGGATCTTGTTGGCGAGGCCGATGCCCCGGCCCTCCTGGGGCAGGTAGACCACCGCCCCCCTGTCGGCGCGGCCGATGAAGCCGAGCGCCGCCTCGAGCTGGTCGCGGCAGTCGCACTTGAGGCTGCCCATCACGTCGCCGGTGAAGCACTCCGAGTGCAGGCGGACCGGGACGGCCTCCGCGCCCTCGAGGTTGCCGCGAACGACCACGCCGAACTCCTCGCCGGTGCCGGGGCGCTCGAAGGCCACGACGCTGAAATCACCGTAGCGAGAGGGCAACCGGGCCGTGGCGGCGCGGACCAGCGGGGGCGGCAGCGTGTCGACGTCCATCATCGCGGAGTTGCTATGCGCGGGGGTGGGGGGTGGTCAAGAATGCGGGGACACCGAAAAGCGCGACGCCGGCGAGGCTCGAGCCCCGCCGGCGAAGCGACCGCGATCCGCGGCGGGCACCGGATGCTGGTCCGGCGCCCTCGAAAAACCCTGTTACGGGTTCAACGCTTCCTTGAGGCCCTTGCCGGCGCGGAACACCGGGATGCGGCGCGAGGGGACCTGGATCACCTTGCCGTTCTTCGGGTTGTGGCCCTTGAACTGGCGGCGCTGCGACACGGTGAAGGTGCCGAAGTCGGAGATGGTGACCTTCTCGCCCTTGGTGAGCGCGTCCTGGATGGTGTCCATCATGATGTTGACGTACTGCGCGGCGCGGATCTTGGGGATCGCGGCCTTGACGGAGAGCTGCTCGGTGAGATCGGCCTTGTTCATCGTGTGCTCCTAACTGCGTGAAGTGGGGTTTACTGCAAAAGGCGCAAATTCTCGTGACCGTGCTCGACTGAGGGTCCAGGGGAGCACGGGCGCGCGAACGCGACGCCCCCGGGGAGAAAGGCGCTGAGTCCTTTCGTTCCGGTCGCCTGACTTATCCGAGTTTGCCGACGGATGGCAACGGCGCAATGAGGATTTTTTGCGTCTACCCGAAATGTAAATAGTTATAAATCTCAAGACGAGAATGGGGGGCGCAGCCAGGCCCCCCTCACCTGCAAGCCGCCGCGCCGGAGGCTGAAGCGGGCGGGGCCGGGCCCCCGGGGCTCGCCATCGGTCTCGATGGGCAATGCCCCTACCATATCGATGGCATCGGCACGAAAGCGGATCGCGCCGGGGATGTTCTCGAGGTGCCCGGTGCGGGAGTGAGGCAGAGCGACGAGCGCCTGGGCGAAAGTCAGCGGGGGAATCAGGGTCACGTCGAGAGCGCCGTCGGCCATCGATCCGTCGCGCCCAACCCACAATCCCGCACCACAGTAGTGCGCATTAGCAACAAACGCCGCCAAGGTGGGCGCTTCAACCTCCCCGGTTCCGGAGGGGCCTTGCCAGCGCCATTGCGTCGTCAAGGGCTTGAACTCGCGCACGGTGGCAAGGATGGCGCCGACGAAGGTGAGCGTGCCGCCCCAGCGCTTCCCGGAGCGGTTCACGCGCTCGCACACCTCGGCGTTGGCACCCGCGCCGGCCACGTTGATGAACCATCGGGTGGCGCCGCTCTCCCAGGCCACGTGCCCCACGTCGACGTGTACCGTGGTGCCGGTGGCCGCGACCCAGAGCGCGTCCTCGAGTCGCCTCGGGATCTCGAGGCTCCGCACGAGGTCGCCGCCCGTGCCGAAGGGGATCGTGGTGAAGATGGCGCTGGGCTCCCGCGGGCCGGTGTCGTCCATCAGCCCGTTCACCACCTCGTTGCAGGTGCCATCGCCGCCGAGCGCCGCGACCACGTCGCCCGCCCGGACTCGCGTGCGCGCCAGCTCCGTGGCGTGCCCCGGCGCCTCGGTCCACGCGATCTCCACCTGCTCGAAGGCCCGCGCCGCCGCTGCCTCGATCTGCGCCCGGCGGGCGCCGGCCCGGCCGCCTCCGGCGCGCGGGTTGGCGATGAGCAGGAGCCTCTCGGAGCGGTTGCGGGCACCGTGGCCCTCGTCGGTTCGCATGATCGAGCCCTAGGCGGATGGATTGTCGGTCGGCGCCACCACCTGCGCGCCGTGCTGGGCGAGCCAGCGGGCGCAAGAAGGGCTGGCACAGGAGAATCGCTGGCCCGCGAAGTGCCGGGCCACCGCCTCGGCCATCATTCGCGCCGCCTCGGGCTGCGCCTCCGCGAAGCCGTCGCGGTGCCCGCAGCAGGCCAGCGCCCCGTCGGCGCCGTCGGCACCCTCGGCGCAGGTGCGGAAACGGGGCAGCTCGGCGGGCAGAGCGGGCACGAGCACAATCCCCGGGGCCTCGGGAGGCTGGACGCCGAGCTCGGCGCGGAAGCGGCGCAGGAGGGAGGGGAAGGGCACCTGGTGGTAGCAGTGCCGCTCGCAGGCACCGCAGCCGCTGCACAGCGCGGTACCCGCCAGCGCAGTGACGGTGTCGATCTTCCCGAGCCGGTGCAGGCGCGCCATGCTGGCCATCGCGGTGGGCGTGGCCGACTCGCGCGCCGTGGCCACCGCCACCGGGCAGACGTGGCGGCAGAGGCGCGGACAGTATGCGCAGGTGTCGAGGGTGGGCTTCACGTGCTGCTCTCCGGCACCTGGCAGAGGCGCGCCAGCTCCGGCGCCGCCGGACCGCGTATCTCCCAGCCGGTGCCGACGCGGCGGGCGGGACGCACGTCGCGAGCGAGCGTGTCGACGATGAGCGCGTCGTCGCCGAGGCGCACGATGGGGACCGTCACCGTCTCGTAGGCGCGGGCGGGGAAGCTCGCGCGAGGGTCGGGGCCGGCGCCCGAGCGCGGCACGTCCACGAAGACCACGCGCCGCCCGTCGTCGCCGACCACGCTCGCGCCGAGCAGCCGCGTGTCCCAGGGCGGGCGCGGACCGGCGAGGCTGCGGGAGAGCGGCAGCTCGGTCGGGTAGCGAAGCGCCCAGCCCTCGCGGGCGAGGGCGGCGTCGCGCTCGGGGGCGCCTTGCTGCGCCGGCAGGGTGGCCACCTGCGACAGCGGATCGAGGGTCGGGGCGGGCGCCGCCGGGTTGGGCAGGTCGACCTCGGGGAAGAGCCGGCCGGGGATGAGGATGTCGAGCGGGTCGAGCTCGCGCTTCAGCTCGTGGAAGGCCTTGCTGATCCCCGCCATCTCGCGCGCACAGGCCTCCATCTTCGCCTGGCCCACGCCGTGGTGATGGGCCACCGTGCCGCCCGCGGCAGCGGCGGCGGCGAGGGCGCGCGCCCAGGTGCGGTCGTACACGTCGAGGTTCCCTGCCCCGGCAAAGGTGAAGTAGATACTACATCCCTCGCGGTAGGCGTGGGAGTAGTGCGCCATGACGAAGCACTCCTCGCCGAGGGCGGCGCGCACCGCCCCATCGAGTTGCGCGAGCCG
>VGRQ01000494.1 GCA_016875315.1 Deltaproteobacteria bacterium
GATGATGCCGAAGCTCGCGCCGTCGAGGCCGAGCAGGAGCGCCCGGGCGCCCACCCCCTACCTGCCCGGGGAGGCGCAGGCGGCGCAGCCGGGACCGGCCAGGTAGCCGAGCGTGCACAGGCGGCAGGTCTCGGCCGCGTCGGCGGCGCGCGCCATGGCCTCGACCGACTTCGCCTTGCGCTCCTCGACCATCGACTCGACGGCCGCTCGGAGCGCCGCCTCCTCGCCCGAGCCGCCGCCGGCGAGGTTCTTCAACTCGCGAGGGTCGACGAGGAGGTCGAAGAACTGCACGGGCGGCTGCTGGCGGGCGTTGCCCGGTGGCACGCGCACCGCCTCGATGATCTTCTTGCCGCCGCGACGGAGGGCCTGGATGTCGTAGCCCTCGAAGTCCTGCTCGGAGAGCGCGTCGCGACTGGCCGGGTGGGTGGCCCAGCTCGGCGGCGACCAGGGCGGGGGCATCGGCACCCGAAGCTCGCCCGTGGCGGGGTCGATCTCGGGGTCGGGCGGCGGCGGCGGGCTGGAGAGGGCGAGGTCGTCGTCGAAGGTGTCGGTGAAGAGGTCGTCGCCCTGCCACGCGGCGTGCTTGTCGACCGAGGCCAGCGCCGCGATCGTGGGGCCCACGTCGACCTGGCGCACCTGCCAGCTCACCCGCGCGCCTGCCCGCTGCCCGCGCGGGAGCTTGACGATGAGCGGCACCCGCACTTGCTCCTCGTAGAGCGTCGTCCCGTGCCACCAGCCGCCGTGGTCGTAGAACTCCTCGCCGTGGTCGGCGGTGACGATGATGGCCGCGTCGTCGTAGATCCCCCGCGCGCGCAGCTCGTCGAAGAAGGCGCCCAGCGCGGCATCGACCCAGCGCACCTCGCCCTGGTAGAGCTGGCGCAAGCGCTGGGCCTCGGCCTCGGCGGGCCACGGGTCTTCCACCCGGCCCACCGCCTCGCCGTCGTAGGGGTGGCGGAAGTAGGGGTCGTGCGGCTCCATCAGGTGGATGAAAAGGAAGCTTTTTTGACCGGTGTTGGCCTCGAGCCAGTGGCTGGCCCGGCGCAGCTGCGTCTCGGCCGGCGCGTAGAAGTCCTCCACCCGCCGCGCCGAGCCGAGGCGCGCGTACACCCGCGTGCGCAGGAGCTGGTAGAGCGAGAGCGCGTAGCTGCTCTCGCTGGCCCAGAGGGGGTAGCTCGGCTCGTAGGGGTACCAGTCGAAGCCCTGGCCGAAGCCCTGCGCGGCGGTGATGTTGGCGTTGTTGGGGAGGCCGCCGGTGGCGTAGCCGGCCTCGCCCAGGTGCTCGGCGAGGGTGGTGACCGCCGGGGAGAGCACCGAGGACTTGTGCTCGCAGCTGTGGCTGGAGGGCGCCAGCGAGGTGAACAGCGAGGCCGTCGACGAGCGCGTCCAGCTCGCGGAGGTGATGAACTGCTCGAAGACCACCGACTCGCCAGCAAAGGCGTCGAGCGCGGGCGTGGCCCCGGCGGTGGCGCCGTAGGTGCCCAGGGCATCGGCCCGGAGGGCGTCGACCATCACGAGGATCACGTTGGGTCGCGACGCGAACTCCGGCCCCTGCAGCTTCTGCGGGGTGAGGTTGCTCACGGCCCCGGGGGCCGGCGAGAGCGCGAAGATCCACGCGAGGGCGAAGCCACCGCCCCAGCCCACGGCGGTGCCCTTGAGGCTCAGCAGCACGCGCAGCGGCGTTTTTTCCAGGAGGTTGACCCCGAGCCAGGTGCCGACGAGGCAGACGAACGCCAGCCCGATGGCCAGGGCCGCCCGCACGTCGCTCGGGACGCCCTGCTCGGCGTACGCGATTTTGTCGATCGTCTCGCGACCGATGAGGTAGGCCAGTGGGCCCGCCACTGCCGAGAAGGCCAGCACCCAGACCGTGGCCGGGGCCATCCGGCGCGCCACCAGCGCCAGCATCGCGCCCACGCCCGCCCCCACCAGCCCGCCGGTCAGCCCGTACAGCGTCCAGGCGTAGCCGAAGGCCTGGTACTCCGAGGGCGCGGCGCTCTGGAGCACGTACAGGGCCTCGATGGCGCCGACGGCCGACCCCGCGCACAGTCCAGCGCCGAGGCCGTTTCCGATCTTCTCCATCCTGGTCCTGCGGGGCGGGCCCCGGCCTATCTTAGCCCGGGCGGGAGGGGCAACGCCCGGGGTACAGGGTACATGCGATGATGCACTTCGCGCTGACGACGGTCCTTGCGCTCGCGCAGGACTGTCCGGACTTCGCGAGTTGCCCGGCCGTGGTCGACCTGCACGCCGTGCGGTGGAACTATGGGGAGCGCTACCAGGACGAGCTGGCGCGAATCATGAGCGGCGATCGCGCGCACCCGCTGTTCAACCGGGCCATCAACCAGGCCGACGTTCACTGGCGGTTGCTCGCCGCGACCGGCGAGGGGCTCGAGCTCACCGGTGCCGACGCGGCGGAGTGGCGCGACGTGGCGCTGGCCGGCTCTTTCCTCGCGTTCGACAGCGTCGTGAACGAGACTTTCGCGCGCGCGCCCGAGCTCGACGCGCTGCGGCTGGCGATCGATACCATCATCTCGCCGTCGATCGACGTCGTGGTCAAGAAGGACGGGCGCGTGAGCGTGCGGCACCCCACCGGCTGGGACCTGGGCCAGCGGATCGAGCGGCAGGAACAGGAGGCCGGCTTCGAGCCCCGCAACGGTCGTCGTAAGTCGAAGTTCCACCTGGGCCTCGGCTGGAAGCTCCGCGATCTCGAGGCCGAGCCCGGCACGCCCGTGCTGAGCTGGGCGGCGCACGCCGCCGTGCAGAACCTCGGGATCAGCCTCGTGCGCGCCGACATGGACGTGCTCACGCTGCAGTGGGACGCGCTCGCGCGGCAGCGGCTCTTTGCCGGCGTGTCGGTTGTCGCGCAGCTCAACTCGGGCGTGGGCGTGCCCGACCCCGATCGCTGGTCCATGGGGCTCTTGTGGTCGCCCCGGCCTCGCTGGGTGTTCCGCCTCGAGCGCACCCAGCCCCTCGAGCGAGACGGGTGGCGCTACGACCTGACGGCGCGGCTGGAGCTGGGCGGGCGCCTCCCGGGGCTCGCCTCGGCGCCAGTCGCTGGGCTGCCGGTGGTGCAGAACACCCGCCCCAACCGGCTCGCCCCGCCGTGGCGCTGGCCCGGTGGCTGATCAGCCCTCGTCGAGGTCGAGCACCATGTTGCCGTAGCTCTCCGACACGCCGCTCGGCTCGACGGTGCCGCCGGAGTCGGCCTCTCCCTTGGGCGATGCGTGTCGCGACGAGGGCTCGGTAGAGCCCCAGAAGCCCACCGAGACGTGCCACTGGTCCTCGGCGCGGTAAGCGCTGGCGTAGAGGGTGTTGTAGGCCCAGTCGCGGGTGTCCCAGGTGGGGCGCGCGTCGCCGAGCAAGCTCTCGACGGCGATGGTCAAGAGCAGGGTGGGCGAGCGGGGGGTGATCACTTCGAGGTCGACCGTGGCCGACTCGCTCAGCGCCGAGTCGCCGACGCGCAGGTAGGCGGCGACGGGAATCCGGTAGAAGTTCGGGCACTCCGGGTCGGGCGCGCCCGGCTGGAGACCGGTGTCGTTGCCGCCGGGGTTCACCAGTTCCTGCGTGACCGCGACGATCTCGCCGCCACCGGCGGCGAGGCTCAGCTGGCCGAAGTCGGTGCCGGTCGTGCTGTACTCGAAGGTGCCCAGCCAGTCGCCGGCGTTCTCCTCGAGCACCGGCGCGGCGGCGAAGTCGAAGCCCTCGGCCGGTGTGGAGGGGTCGGTCACCACCGTGGAGGAAACTTCGGCGCAGTAGCTCGCCGCGTTCGGGGTGCCCCCGGTGTCGGCGCCGGTGTCGGCGCTGTCGGGGGGCGACTCGGAAGTGCAGGCGAGGAAGAACCACATGGGTGGAAGTTAGTCGCGCCTACAGCTCGGGACCAGCGGCGCCGATCCCCTCGGCCTCCCCGGCCTCGGCGGGGTGCTCCCCCGCCTCCACGTAGCGGAAGGTCGAGGCGATTCGCCCGCTGCTCACCGGCCCGCCCGCCAGGCCCGGGTCGAGCTCCCAGGCGCGCGCCCAGGCCCCGGCGGCCTCGCTTCCCCGGCCGCTGGCCTCCAGGGCCCGC
>VGRQ01000495.1 GCA_016875315.1 Deltaproteobacteria bacterium
ATCATCGAGAAGGCGATCAAGGCGGGGACCAGGCTCGAGATGACCTACGTGTCGGCCAAAGACGGCACGCGCCGGCAGATTATCGTTGCGCCGGAGAAGGTCGCCCTCAACCGCGAGGGTGCCGCCGTGCTCGTGGCCACCGACGTCGCGACCAACACCCGCCTGAGCTACGCCATCATGCAGATCGAGCGCGCTCGCACGCAGGAAGGGGCCAAGTGAGCGCGCCATCCGACAAGGAGCGCAGCTTCGAGCAGGCGCTCAAGGAGCTGGAGGCGCGCGTGCAGAAGCTCGAGGGCGGCGAGCTGGAGCTCGACCAGGCGCTGAAGTTCTTCGAGGAGGGCGTGGCGCTGGTACGGGAGTGCCACGAGCGCCTCGACGCCGCCGACGCCCGCATCGTCGCCCTGTCGCAGGGGCCCGCGGGAATCGTCGAAACCCCCATCGCGAATCCCGACGCGGATTAGACGCGGCGTTGACACGCGGCGTGAAAGCTGCGAGTAAAGTCGCGCGCTCTCTCCGGGCGGAGGACCGGATCGATGTTCGATAATGTCGGCAGGAACCAGAAGCAGAACGCGGGCCGCAGCGCGGGATCGCTGGTGCTGTCTCTGGTGTTGAACGGTGGCGCGCTCGGAGGCATGGCCTGGCTGACGACGGCCGCCGTGGAAAATGCCGAGGAGATCAAGGAAGTCCTCACCGTGGTCGACCTGTCGCCCCCTCCGCCTCCTCCACCTCCTCCGCCTGCGGGCGGCGGGAAGAAGAAGAAGGAGAAGAAGGTCGAGGAAACGCCGAAGGAAGAGGTGCCCGTGGAGCCCACGGTCCTCGAGGAGAAGGTCGAGGAGCCTCCGGTCGAGGAAGACGAGGGCGAGGGCGACCCGGCGGGCGTGGAGGGCGGCGTGAAGGACGGCGTCGCCGGCGGAACGGTGGGCGGCGTGAAAGACGGCGTGCTCGGCGGCGAGCTGGGCGGCACCGGGATCAAGACGGTGCACTGGTCCGAGGTGCAGGTGAAAACCCGCGTCAAGCCGCGCTTCCCCGAGGCGGCGAAGCAGCTCGGCCTCAAGGAAGAGAAGTGCATCGTGCACATCGTGGTCAACGAGCAGGGCAAGGCCTCCGACGTCAGCTTCAAGGCTTGTCCCGAGTTGTTCCGCGAGGCCGCTGCCGAGGCAGCTCGGAACTGGGAGTGGTACCCCCTGACCGACGGCGGCCAGCCCATCAGGGCACAGTTCGACATCAGCTTTGTTTTCAAGCTTACCTGAGGATTCCTCCCCATGGACCTGTCAATCGGTGGCCTCTGGCATGCAATGGGCATCCCCGCGAAGATGGTGCTCGTCGTCATGCTCCTCATGCTCGTGTGGTGCGTGTACGTGGCAATCGAGCGGGGGCTCTACTTTGCCTCGGCCCGCGGCCAGTCGCGGCTCCTCGCCGGGGCGATTGGCGCGCCGCTCAAGAACCACGATCTGGAAGCTGCCGTGAAGCTCGTGAAGGCAGAGACCTACAAGAAGGCCTACCTCGCGGCGATCCTCGGCGCGGCCGTGGCCGAGTACGCCGCCCGGCCCGACCGGCACGGCATCGCCGCCGCGAAGCGCGCCTTGGAGACCGTGGCCACCGAGGAGGGCGCCGGCCTGCGCAAGGGCATGAACATGCTCGCCACGACCGGCTCCACCACGCCCTTCGTCGGGCTGGTCGGCACCATCTTCGGCATCATCAACGCCTTCGGCATGATGGCCGAGGCCGGCGGCGGCGACCTCACCCAGATCTCGGGCGGTATCGCCGAGGCGCTGGTGTCCACCGCCGTGGGCATCATCGTCGCCATCATCGCCATTTGGTTCTACAACTACTTCAACGCGGTGATCGACGAGATCATGAAGGACGTCGCCGTCGCCTCGGCCGAGCTGGTGGACTACCTCGAGAAAGACGTGCTGCGCCGCTCCGACGAGCAGGCGGCCAAGTAGTCACCGGGCCAGGAGGGAACGCTCATGGGCGCGAAGGTCGGCGGCAAGAAAGGCGGCGCGATGGCGGACATCAACGTCACGCCGCTCGTCGACGTCGTGCTCGTGCTGCTCATCATCTTCATGGTCGTCACCCCGATGCTGTCGTCCGGCATCGACGTCAAGCTCCCCAGGGCCAAGACGGCGGTGGAGGAGAAGGACATGGGCCAGAACCTCGTGGTGGGCGTCAAGGGCGACGGGCGGGTGTACGTCGACAAGACCGAGGTCACCAAGGAAACGCTCGTGGCCGAGCTCGTCAAGGTGAGGGCCAGCCGCGCGCTGGTGCTCAAGGGCGACAAGACCGCGACCTACCGGCAGGTCCGCGAGGTGATGGACATCATCCACAAGGACGTGCCCGGGACAGACACCATGCTGCTCGCGACTGAAAAAATCAAGGAAGAGGGCGCGGAGTAGCCATGGGCGCGAAGGTCGGTGCGAGCAAGGGCGGCATGGACGAGATCAACGTCACGCCGCTCATCGACGTGGTGCTGGTGCTGCTCATCATCTTCATGGTGCTCACGCCCATCACCATGCAGAAGATGGCCACCGAGCTGCCCCCGGAAGACGAGGACCAGCCGCCGCCGCCCCCGCCGCAGCAAGACGAGCAGCTGATGGTGGCGATCTACGACGACGCCAGCCTCGCGCTCAATCTCGTTCCCGTCGACGAGGCCCGCCTCGCCGAGGAGCTGAAGAAGCGCCTCAAGGGGCGAGCCTCCTCCAAGCGCAACGTGTTCGTCGATGCTCACCCCGATGCCGCCTACGACCAGGTGGTACACGTCATCGACCTCGCGCGTGACTGCGGGGCCGAGCGCGTGGGCTTTGCCGACATGAAGGACGAGGGCCCCACTCGCGTCACCCCCGAGCAGCTGCTGATCATGCAGGGAGGCGGGGGAGCGGCGCCGCCTCCGCCGGGGCCGTGAGCCTCTACGAGCAAGCAGGCGGCGAGGCGGTGGTCCGGGGTATCGTGAGCGCCTTCGTCGACCGCATGGCCGGGGACTACGTCATCGGCTTCTTCTTCGACGGCAAGGACCTGTCCCGCGTGAAACAGCACGAGTTCGAGCATGCTGCCCGCTCGCTGGGCGCCGAGGTCGCCTACACCGGGCGCCCGATCGCGCCCTTGCACCGGCCGCTTCGCATCAACGGGGGCCAGTTCCGGCGGCGCCTGGCCTTCCTGCGCCAGGAGCTGGATCGCGCCGGCGTCGCGAGTGCAGTGAGCGAGGCCTGGATCGCCGAGCAACTGAGGATGCAGGCCGTGATCACGGATGGCACCGATTGCGCTCCGCCGGGAGTCTCGTCGTGATCGCCCCCGGCACGGCGGCGCCGCGGCTCCATGGGCAACCCGTCTTCGGACTGCCCTACGATCTCGCCGCCGCGCGGGCGCGCGGGCCGGTGCTCGTGGCCTTCTGGTCGGCGCTCTCCAACGCGGGCACGCTGCGCAACCTCGCCTCGCTCACCGGGGCCTGGCCGCGCGCCGACGCGGAGGCGGGGGGCATCGTCGCGGTCACGCGCTCGCCGCTGGAGGCCGCCCGCGACTTCGTGCCCCGGCACCACGTGCTCTTCCCCGTCCTCGTGGATGAAAGCGGCACGTTCTTCGATGCCTGGGGTGTCGGCCGCGCCTCGGGACTGGCCGCGGCCCTGGTGCGCGCCCGCCCGGAGCCCCTGCGGCGGGCCCTGTCGGTGCTGCGCAACGGGCAACCGCTCCCCGAGGCCCACGCCGACCAGCTGCCGGCCGCCTTCCTCGTGGGCCGCGACGGCGCCGTGGTGAAGGCCTGGCATGGCCAGGGCGTCGACGATGTCATTCCCATGGAGTCGACGTGGGGCGCTGCGGCCTAGCCTGGCTCGCGGTCCTGGCCGGGTGTACCGATGCCCCGGACATGCCGCCCCTGCCCCACTCGGTGTCGATCGTGCTCGAGACCGTCGACGAGCAAGTCGTTTCCTTGCTCGCCGCCGTCGAGCCGAACGATCGAGGTCGCCTCGACGTGCGCGTGAGCGAGGGCGTGGTCCTGCCCGGCGGCGGTCGCGTGGTGCTGGTCACGCCCGCCCACGGCGGCTGGGCGGTGGGCGGGGCG
>VGRQ01000496.1 GCA_016875315.1 Deltaproteobacteria bacterium
CGCCCGTCGTCGTCCCGCCCGCGCCCGCCGCGCCGCCGCCGGTCGCCCCCGCTCCCCAGGGCGCCACGCCCGAGAAACTGCGCGCCTACAAGCAGCGACGGCTCGTGCGTGGACCGCTCAACTACACCATCGGCGGGGGCGTCGCCTACGCGCCCGCGCCGGGCCCAGTCGCGGCCAGCGGCTACCGCCCGCTCGCGGCCACGCAGCTCCCGGCGGTCACTGTCGTCAGCTGGGGTGTGTTCGATGGCGGAGGGGCACCGTTCTCGGCGCCGGAGTTCGCCCGGGTGGTCGGCGACCGTGTCACCAGCGTGCGGCTGGACGATGAGCGCCAGAAGGCTCGCAACACCGTGCTCGGCACCGCCATCGCCAGCGGCGCCCTCGCGGTCGGCGCCTTCGCCGCCTTCGGTGCGCTGCAACCACTGCCCAGCTTCATCGGCACCGACGAGTCGATCGCTGCCGAGGACGAGTACCAGCAGGTCCAGGCCACCAACGGCGCCCTGATGACGATCGGCGTCGCGAGCGTGCTGGGTTCGATCACGACGCTCACCGCGGCGGTGAGCACCATGCCCGCGCTGAACGCGCGTCACCGGTGGGTGTACCGGCAGTACGCCCCGGCCGAGGCCGACCTCTGGAACGAGAAGCACAACGCCCAGCTCCGCGAGGAGCTGGGCCTCGGCGAGGCCGACGTGCAGCAGATCGACCTACAGTCGCGACAGCTCGCGCCCACGATCCAGCTCGCGCTGGCTCCCGGCGCGCTGAGCTTCAACGCGACGTTCTAGCCTCAGACCCGCCCACCGAGCCGCGACCGGAGCTGGTCGAGCCGGGCGAGCACCTCCTCGGTGGCCATGTCGCGGTAGCGCGCGGGGAGCATGCCGCGCGACGACGACTCGAACACCGCGAGCATCTCCATGAACTCGAGCATGCGCACGTCGCGCGAGGGCACCACGTCGGCCAGCGCCGCCGACAGGTCGGCCGTGCTCAGGGTGTCGCGACCGTCGATACCCGCGAGGTTGGCGGCGGCGAGCACCACCGCCTCGATCTCGGCGGCGCTGTAGCCCTCGGCCTTCTCGGCGATGCCGTTCCAGTCCACCTTCTTCTTGCCCAGGAGCCTGGCCCGCCGGGCGATGGCGCGCCCGATCTCGGCGCGTTCCTCCGCCGTTTCCGGGAAGAAGAAGGGGATCTTCAAGTCGAAACGCCCCGGGCGCTTCAGGTCGGTGTCGAGCTTGTCGGGACGGTTGGTCATCATCACCACCAGCACCCGGCCGCGGTGGCGCGTGTCCGACATGAACTCCTTCAGCCGCGCGATCACCCGCGAGGAGGTGCCGCCGTCGCCGTCGTGACCGCCGGCGAGCGAGCGATCCGCCTCGTCGATGATGAGCAGCGCGTAGCCGAGCGCGTCGACCACGTGCAGGATGCGCTCGAGGTTGGCCTCGGTGGAGCCCACCCACTTCTCCCGGAAATTCTTGAACTTCAGGCATGTGAGGCCCGAAGAGGCCGCGAAGGCCTCGGCCACGAAGGTCTTGCCCGTGCCCATCGGCCCCACGAAGATGACGCCCATCGGCACGGCGCTACGCCGGCCCGCCTTGATCGCCTCCGCCACGCGCAACAGCGTGGCCTTCACCGCGCTGTTCCCGCCCACGTCGTCGAAGCTGTGGTGCGGATCGACGAACTCCACCAGGCCGTGGCACTCCTGCTCGATGATCGTCTTCTTGCGTCGCGACACGACGCGGAAGGTGATCGCCTCGCCGCCCTGGCGCGCCTGTCGCAGGAGGCCGCGCACCTGGTTGAGCGAGAGCCCGGCGGTGACGGTGGCGAGTTGCTCGACGCTCAACTCGCTCGGGACGCCCGCGATCTCGCGGTCGAGGAAGGCGCGCCGCCGGGCCTCGTCCGGCAGCGGGATCTCGAGGGTGGCGACGTGGCCCTGCGCCACCAGCCGCCGCGACACGTCGCCGAGTTGCTCGGTGACGAGCACCACCACGCTGTTGCCGGCCAGCAGCCCTGGGTCGGCGCCGAGCTTCATCAAGGTGACGAGGTTGGCCTTCTCGCCGTCGCCCATGAAAGCGAGGTCGGCGTTGGGCGCGATCGTCTCCACGTAGTCGAGGATGACGGCGGCGTTCTGGGCCGGCGAGGTGACGACGTCTTCCACGATGGGAAGCACACCCCCGATGGTGCGGGGCAGGTCGAACACCGTCTCGCGACCCGCCACGGCACGCACCGCGTTGACGGCGCGCAGGAAGGCGGCGCGCTGGTTGCTGCTGGGGAACTCGATCCCCTCGGCCACGTTGTAGTAGGCGACGATGTCCTTGGTGCGGCCGAACAGCCGCTCCAGGAACACGCGCAGGGCCACGTGCTGGCCGTCGTCGCCCGGCTGCACGTCGCGCGTGTTGCCGTGCAGGAGGAACACGCTGGCCTCGCCCGCGAGGTAGCGCTGGCGCAGCTCCTGTGCCCAGGCGGGGAGCTGATCAGGGAGCGAAGAGGAGGACATCGACGGTCCCGCTATCCCCCGCCGAGGCGCCGAGCGCCCGGCCGAGGACCGGTCCCTCGCCCACGTGCGCGAAGCCGTCGCCCGCGCTGGCGAGCCGGCCACCCGGGCGCACCCCGCCGCGCACCCGCACCGGCGCGAGGCCCGCCATCGCCACCGCCACCGAGCCCTCGCCCACCTCGAGCCCGCCCTGCTTCACCACCACGCCCACCGGTTGTTCCCCGGGCCGAGCGCGGTGTACCGAGGGGAGCTTCTTCTTCGTCTCGACCGCAACCACGTCGCCGGGCTGCAGCGTGTCGGCGCCGCTGGCGCGCATCGCGACCACCTTCTCGTGGCCGATCGCGCGGCCGCCGCGCACCGCGCCCGTGGCCAGCACGCCGCCACTCTCCTTGTTGCCCACCACCAGGTCGCCACCCGACTTCGGGTTCACCAGCAGTGGGCCGTCACGACGCGATGCGCCCGGCACGCGCCCCTCCAACTCGTGGACCTGCACGCCCCCCTGGGCCACGTGGATGCCGCCCTTCGCCACGGTCAGCGGCCCCGGCACCGTGCCGACGCCGGCCTCCACCCTGGCCACGATCGACTCGAGCGCGGCCTGGAGCGTCGCGACTTGCGTGCGCAGGGCCGCGATGGTCGCCTCCGCCAGCTTCAGGCGCTGGTGGGCCTCGTCGGCACGCTCCATCGCCGCCGTGGCCCCTGGGCCGTCGACCGCCTCGCCGCCCAACTCGCCCCGCTCGAGCGCCTCGACGCGCTCGATGAGATCGATGATGTCACCGTCGGGACCGACGATGTCTTCCAGCTCGTCCTCGATGCGGATCACGCGGCCGTGCTCGTCGTCGTCGAGGCGATGGAGGCGTGCCTCGTGGGTGGACACCCGGGCTGCCAAGGGGCCGAAGATCCCGCCACCCCGCTCGATCGCGCGGAGACGGCGGTGCAGCTTGATCACCCGCCGCCGCGCCTCCGCGTCGACCTTCTCCGCCGCGGGCAGGCTCACCGGCCCGTCGAGCCGGTCGAGCCGCTCGGCCAGCTGGGCCACGGCTTCCGCCAGCTGGACCTGCGTGCCCAGCACCGGCACGCGCTCGCCGGCCTCGCTCACCGCGTGTCCGTCGTTGATGCACACCCCCAGCCACCGGGGCGCCTCGCCAAAGATCTCCGCGTGCAGGGGGCGACGGAGGCCGAGCACGACGTGGAAGGCGCCGGTGGGCGCCACGGGCACGCCGGCGTGCGCTTCCTCCCAGAGCGGGCCGTCGCCATCGCGACCGGGGAACAATCGAAAAACGAGGTCCAGCCGGCCGGCGCTGAGCCGACCGTCGCCGCGCCCGATGCGGCCATGGAACTCGATGGCCTGTCCCATCGCCTTCCTCCCGTCGTGACCTGTGGCGCGAATGGTAGCGCCTCCCCGGGGGTGTCTCGCAAGCTGCGATGGCCGGCGTTCTGGTTAGGGGCGCTTCGATGCGGATCGTCGTCGTGGGCGCAACGGGGCTGATCGGTCGCGCCGTGGTGCGCTCGGGCCGCGAGGCCGGCCTCGACATCGTCGGGCTCGGGCGCCA
>VGRQ01000497.1 GCA_016875315.1 Deltaproteobacteria bacterium
GAGGTCGAGGGAGATCGCGGCGAGCATCACCGGTCGCGACATGACGAAACGCAGCCCATCGAAGGCCGAGCCGGGCGACCCGTTCGACACGCGCCCCGGCGAGGGCACGGTACACACCGCCGCCGCGCCCACCAGCGCCATCGTGGCGGCCACCGCGTGTACCTTCCACGCCACCCCCAGCGCCGCGAACAGGAAACCGCCGAGCGCCGGTCCCGCGATGGAGCCCACCTGGAACACCGACGACGACCACGTCACCGCGTTCGGGAAGGTGGCCGCCGGCACCAGTTGCGGCAACATCGCCTGCGCCGTCGGCGAGGAGAAGGCGCGCGCCAGGCCGCCGAGGACCAGCACCGCGTACAGCAGCCAGATGTCGCGGCTTCCCGAGTAGTCGAAGGCGGCGAGGCCGACTGCCCCGAGGCCGATGGCCGCCCAGCACAGCGCAAGGATGTTGCGACGGTCGAAACGATCGACGACCGAGCCCACCACCGGCCAGAGCACCATCGTGGGCAAGAACTGGGCGAGGCCCACCCAGCCGAGATCGAGCGCCTTCCCGGTGAGCGAGTACACCTGCCAGCCCACGGCAACGCCCTGCACTTGCAGCGCCAGCACCACGAGCGAGCGCGCCGCCTGGTACCGGCGGAACACGGGCAGCGCCCAGGCGTTTGCCGGGTCGGGAGGCACGTCGCGGCCCTACCCCGGTGCGCGCGCCACCGCCGCGTGCCATAGTTCTCCGGTGCGAGACATGCTCACCCGGTACATGGTCCTCGGCGGTCCCGTGCCCGCCGCCCTCCAGGCCGCCCTCGCCGGGGTGGTGGAGCTGGTGCCCGACGGCGCCGTGCCCGACGACGACGTGGACGGCCTCATCGTGCATGCCCGGCCCGAGTCGCTCGCCGTCTTCCGCCGGTTTCGCCGGAAGGGCGGTTCGCTCCCGATCTTCGCGCTCGCCGAGGGCCCGGTCGAGATCGGCGCGCGGGTGCAGTGGATCCGCCACGGTGCCGACGACCTCCTCGACCCCGCCACGGCGGCCGACACGCTGCGTCGGAAGCTGAAGGCGCCGCTCGCGGCCGAGACTGCCAGGGGCGACGCCGAGAAGGGCATGTACCTCGACCGGTACCTGCGATGCATGCACCGCTACGTCACCGCGCGCGAGGCCCTGCTCTTGCGACTCGGCGAGAACGGGCTCTCCCGCTACCTCGACTGTGTCTTCCTCCGCGACCAGGCCCTGCGCGCCTCGGAAGACGCCCC
Organism: Deltaproteobacteria bacterium; assembly: GCA_016875315.1. Classification (GTDB taxonomy): domain Bacteria; phylum Myxococcota_A; class UBA796; order UBA796; family SXON01; genus SXON01. The sequence goes on from VGRQ01000497.1 coordinate 1,246, forward strand.
TGCCGACGCCTTCGGGCAGCGCCGCGGCGGCCAGCGCGAGGCGCTGCGGTGGCCGGTCACCGTGACCGAGCCGATCGATGGCGCGGGCGAGATCCTCAACGTGGGCGCCGACGGCTGCGCCTGCGCCATCAATGTCCCCCCGGGCGACCGCCTCACCCTCGCCTTGCAGACCGGCGCCATGTCCGCCGACCTCCACCTCGAGGTGCGCTGGCAGCGCCGCGTGGCCCGCGATCGCTGGGAGTTTGGCGGGCTCATCGTGAAGGTGCAGATCGCCTGATAGATTGGCGCCCCACGAGGAGCCCCGCATGGCGAACTTGCTCAAGGATCGCGTCGTCATCGTCACCGGCGCTGGCAACGGCATCGGTCGCGCCCACGCGCTGGCCTGTGCACGCGAGGGCGCGCGGGTGGTCGTCAACGACCTCGGCGGCGCGCGCGACGGCACCGGCGCCGACACCTCGGCCGCGGCCAGGGTGGTGGCGGAGATCGAGGCGCTGGGCGGCCAGGCGCTGGCCAACACCGACTCCGTCACCGACCCCGCGGGCTGCCAGCGCATGGTCGACGCCGCGATGGGGCGCTGGGGCCGCGTCGACGTGCTGGTCAACAACGCCGGCATCCTGCGCGACAAGACCTTCATGAAGTTGACCGATGCCGAGTGGGACATCGTCAACGAGGTACACGTCAAAGGCGCCTACCACATGTGCCGCGCCGCCATCCCCGCGCTCTCGAAGCAGGGGGGCGCCATCATCAACACCACCTCCTACTCGGGCATGATCGGCAACTTTGGGCAGTCCAACTACGGCGCGGCCAAGGCTGCGATCTACGGCCTCACCCGCGTGCTCTCGATGGAGCTGCGCAAGGCCAACATCACGGTGAACGCCATCGCCCCCATCGCCAAGACCCGCATGACCACCGACATCGCGATGGTGGAGGAGGAGTGGACGCCCGAGCAGATCAGTCCCCCGGTGGTCTTCCTCGCCTCCGAGCTGGGACGTGCCGTCACCGGCGCCGTGCTCGGCATCCAGGGCCAGCGCATCCACCTCTACGAGGTGAAGGTCAACGAGGGAGTCGAGAAGAAGTCGAAGGACCTGTGGACGCCCGAGGAGATCGCCGCCGCCTGGCCGCAGATCAGCGCGTGGGAGAGTAAGCCCGCCGTCGCGACCGAGGCGAAGATCGGCCCCGACCCGGTGAAGGAGGCCTTCTCCTACGTGCCGCTGGCCTTCGTGGCCGAGAAGGCGGGCGACTGGAAAGCGCGCATCCACTTCGCCATCAAGGACGGCTCCTCGCAGACCCTGTGCGTGGGCGAGGGCAGGGCCTGGATCGAGGACGGTCTCGCCGGCTCGCCGGACTGCACCATCAAGACCGACACCGAGACCATCGTCGGCATCTTCAACAAGACGGTCGACGCGCAGAAGGCCTTCATGAAGGGCAAGATCACCGCCGACAACATGGGCGTGCTGATGAAGTTCGCCATGTACTTCGACTTCTCGCGCCGCCCGCCCGCCAAGGGCGAGGCGCCCGCTGCCACCCCGGTGGTGGAAAGCAAGCCGAAGGCCTGGCCCATCGGCAAGACCTGGGACGATGGCGCCAAGTTCGCCGACCCCAAGTTCGCCGCGATGTACGCCGAGTGTACTGGCGATGACTCGCCGGCCTACGCGGGCGCCGACCCGATCGTCCCCCCGATGTTCCACGTCCGGCTCTTCCACGGGATGATGTTCAAGATCGCGACCGACCCGGAGTTGGAACTGGATCTGCTGCGCCTGGTGCATGGCGAGCACGACGCCACCTTCCACCGGCCGATCCGCCCCTGGGACCTCGTGCAGGTGCGCGGCCAGCTGGAGAGCGTGGAGGAGAAGTCGAGCGGCATCCTCGTGGCCTCGCGCCTGTTCGGCTTCGTCGACGGGCAGCTGGCACTGGAGGCCCGCACTGCCTACTTCATCCGGGGCGCCAAGAAGGCCGACGGTCCCAAGGCTCCGCCGGCCCCCGAGCCCGAGAGGGCAGCGCCCGACTACGAGCGCGCCATCGCCGTCGCGCCCGACCTGAGCATCCGCTACGCCGTCCCGTCGCTCGACGACAATCCCATCCACATCGACCGCTCCACCGCGATCTCCGCCGGTCACAAGGACATCATCCTCCAGGGCCTGTGCACGATGGCGATGACCGGCGCCGCCGCCGTCAAGGCGGTGGGCGACAACGACGCCCGGCGCCTGCGTCGCCTGTCAGTGCGCTTCGCTCGCCCGGTACACAATGGGGTCACGCTCACGACGCGGGGCTGGAAGCAGGGCGACGGCAGCTACCTCGTGGAAACGCGCGACGCCGACGGCAACCTCGTGATCTCCAACGGCCGCGTCGAGCTCCGCTGAGCCCGGGGTGAGCGGCGAGATCGTCGAGGGGGTGCGGCGTCGCCGCTGGTTGTGCGACGACACCTGGGAAGGCGTGGAGATCGACTCGGGCCGGCGCGTGCTCTCCGGGCCCAGGGGCGTGGTGTACCCGGACTGGCTGCTCGAAGAGCTCCCGCTCGGCGACGACGACGACGCGGAGCTCGCCGCCGCCTTCGCGCTCGCGGTGTCGGCGGCGCCGGGGGGTTCCGAGGTCACGCCGCTGGCCGGACGCGTGGCCTGCGTGGGAGGCCGCCTCGCGATCCTCGGCCGCCTCGAAGCCAGCGAGGCTCGCGCCGTGTACCTGTCGATTTCACCTCACGACGTGCTCGGCATCGCCGAGCTGGTGGGGCGCCCGGGCAGCGCGCCGCTAGTGATCCGCGCGCTGGCTTCGTGGCTCGCGGCCGAG
>VGRQ01000498.1 GCA_016875315.1 Deltaproteobacteria bacterium
CTGGTGGTCGGCGGCGGTGCCGGTGCGGTCGCCCGCCGTGCTGAAGCCGTCGAGCGCGCCGGTGGCACAGGCGTGGGCAGTGTCCATGTCGCCCGCCTGCAGCGCGCGTAGCGCCTCGTGCAGCGCGCGCGCGCCGGGGCCGGCGTCGGGGGTGGGCATCACCGTCTCCAGGAAGCGGCGAGCGTTAACCTCCCGGCCCCATGCCCCCTCACCTCGACACGGCCCGCCTGGAGCGGGAACTGGCCCAGCTCACCGTTCCGCGCGACGCCGGTCGCGTGGTGAAGGTCGTGCAGCGCCTGCCCGGCGAGCGCCGTGCCTGTCCCGAGGTGGTTCGCCTCGACGTCGCCGGCGGAACGCTGGGCGACCGCTGGTCGCTCGCCACCCTGCCCAAGCTCGCCGCGCAAGTCACGGCGATGCGCGCCGACGTCGCCCGGCTGATGCGGCAGGGCGACGACTACGAGATCCTCGGCGACAACCTCTTCATCGAGCTCGACACCAGTCGCGACAACTTGCCCGAGGGCACGCGGCTCCGCGTGGGCGGAGCTCTCGTCGAGGTCACGCCGAAGCCGCACCGGGGCTGCTCGAAGTTCGAAGCCAGAGTTGGTCGCGACGCATGGGCGCTCACCATGCGCGAGGACTGGGAACCTCGCCAGCTCCGCGGCGTTCACTTCCGGGTGCTGGAGAGCGGCGACGTCCAGGTGGGCGATAGAATCGCGGTCGAGTCGCGACCATGAAGCGCAATGGACTGGAAGGACTGCTCGGCGAGCTGGGCTACCTCGACGACCCCGAGTGTACCGACACCGCGGCGCGATTCGCCGAGGTGCTGCGCGAGTACGCGCCGAGGGGTGCACCCCCGAAGCTCGACACGTTCGTTGCCCCCGGTCGCGACCGTGTCGTGTTCAGGGACCTGCCCTTCCACAGCCTCTGCGCGCACCACTTGCTCCCCTTCCACGGGCAGGCCGACGTGGCCTACCTCCCCGGCGCCTGGGGACGCATCGCCGGCCTCGGTGGGGTGGCCCGGGCGCTGAAACACCTGTCGCGACAGCCCCAGCTCCAGGAGCGGCTCGGTGCCCAGCTCGCCGACCACCTGCACGCGGAACTCGGTGGCCCGGTGGCGGTGCGCCTGCGGGCGCGGCAGATGTGCATGGAGATGCGCGGGGCCGAGAGCGCAGGCCTGATCGAGACCCTCGCCCTGCGCGGCGAGGCGAGCGAGGGGCTGCTCGGTTGATCGCGGCACGGGGGCTGGGCTGGTCGCCGGGCGGGAGGGCGGTGCTCGATGCCTTCGACCTGGATGTCGCCCGGGGACAGCTCAGCGCCATCGTGGGTCGCTCCGGCTGCGGCAAGTCCTCGCTGCTGCGCCTCCTCGCCGGCGTGCGCGCCCCCGACCGGGGCACCGTCAGCGGCGTTCCGTCGCGACGTGGGTTTGTGTTCCAGGACCCGGCGCTGTTGCCCTGGCGGAGCCTGCGCGACAACGTGGCCCTGCCGGGGCAGCTCGGGGTGGACACCGAGGCCGTCGACGCCGCGATCGCGCGCGTGGGCCTGGCCGACCACGCCGACAAGCTCCCCGGGGAGCTCTCGGGCGGCCAGCGCATGCGCGCCTCCCTCGCGCGGGCCCTGGTGTCGCGACCGGAGATCTTGTTCCTCGACGAGCCCTTCGCGGCGCTCGACGGCGCCACGCGCCGCGACCTCGCGTCGATCGTCGCGGCGCTGCTGCCGGGCGTCACCGTGGTGATGGTCACCCACGACCTGGCCGACGCGGCGCGCCTCGCCGACCGCGTGGTGCTCGTCGACGGGCCGCCGCTGCGCGTCGTGCTCGACTTGCCGCTGTCCAGCGAGCGTCCCCGGGCGCCAAGCGAGGTGGCCGCCGTCGTGGCCCGGGTCGAGGCGGTCGGCGCTTGAGGTACACGCTGCTCGCTCTGCTCGGCGGGCTGGGGGCCTGGTGGGCGCTGGCCCTCTGGACAGGCCCATTGCTGATCCCCTCGCCGCCCGAGGTGCTGGTTGCCGCCGGGGAGAACGCCGGGCGGCTGCTCCAGGGGACGCTCTACACCTCGCTCGCGACCATGGGGGCGCTCGCGATTGCCACGCTTCTCGGCGTGTCCGCGGCGATACTGGCCTGGTGGAGCCCCGCGGCCAGCCGGGCGATCCTGCCCTACACCGTGCTGGTGCAGGTGGTCCCCATCGTGGCCATCGCGCCGTTGCTGGTCGTGTGGCTCGGCTACGGCACGGGCGTGGCCACCGTCACCGGGGCCATCGCCGCCTTCTTCCCCGTCTATTCCGCCTGCGCCACCGGCCTGCGCGCGCCGTCGCAAGAACTTGTCGACCTGTTCGCCCTCTACCGCGCCTCGCGGGCAGCAGAGTTGCGGTGGCTACGGCTGCCGGCCGCGCTCCCGGTGCTGCTGTCGGGCCTTCGCACCGCCGCCGGGCTCGCCGTCATCGGCGCGATCGTCGGCGAGTTCGTGGGGAGCAACGGCTTCCCCGTGTCGCTCGGCTACCTCGTCGTCTACGCGGCACGATCAGCCAACCTCGGGCTCTGCTTCGCCGCGATCTTCGCCGCCGCCCTGCTCGCCCTGTCGCTCCACGCGGGCATCGGCGCCATCGAGCGCGGCGCGGTGGGCCACTGGTACGGGCGTTAGGCGCCGGGCATGTACCGGGTGGTCGACTTCACGCGGGTGCTGGCGGGTCCCTGGGCCACGCAGGTGCTCGGCGATCAAGGCTTCGACGTGGTGAAGGTCGAGGCCATCGAGGGCGACGAGACGCGGCGCTTCCTGCCCCTCGTCGAGGGCGAGAGCGTGTACTTCGCGTGTGCCAATCGCAACAAGCGCTCCATCGCCATCGACCTGAAGCGCGCCGAGGGGCGCGACATCGCCGCCCGTCTCGTCGCGACGGCCGACGTGGTGGTGGAGAACTTCCGCCCCGGGGTGATGGAGCGACTGGGCCTCGGCTACGACGCGGTCGCCACCGAGAAGACCGTCTGGGTGACCATCTCCGCGCTCGGCCCGGGCCACGATCTCGCGGGCTACGACCTGGTCTTGCAGAGCCTCGGGGGCATCGCCACGCTCACCGGTGAGCCGCCGCGCAAGGCCGGCCCGTCGATCGCCGACCTGGCCAGCGCGATGACGGCGGTACAAGCCGTGTTGTTCGCCCTGCTCGAACGCGGTCGCACCGGCCGGGGCAAGCGAGTGGACGTGCGCATGCTCGACGTGCAGCACGCCCTGCTCGCCTACTACGCCTCGGCCTGGCTCAACGCGGGACAACTCCCCCCGGAGCCGAGCAACGCGCATCCATCGATCGCCCCCTACAACCTGTATCGCTGTCGCGATGGCTGGCTCGCCATCTGCTGCGCCAACGAGGCGCTGTGGCAGAAGCTGCGCGACGCGCTCGAGCTCGAGTCGCGCCCCCAGTGGGCCGACATCCACGCCCGCGTGTCCGACCGCGAGGCGCTGGACGCCGCGATCACCGGCAAGCTCGTGGCCCACGGTGTCGATCACTGGGCCACCCACCTCGGCGCGGCCGGCGTGCCCGTGGGCAAGGCCAACACCGTGCCCGAGAGCCTCGCCATGCCCGCAGCGCGGCTTTTCGAGCTCGGCGGGTGGACCTTCCCGGCGCCCCCGCTACCGATGACCTCGCATCGACCTCCGCCAGCCCTCGGCCAGCATACCGGAGAGATCCTGGCCGAGATTGGGTTTTCATCGGGAGAGATCGCCCGGCTGGTCGGGAGCGGGATCGTACACGGTGCCGGAGGTTAAGGGTTAAGACTTAGCTCTTGGCACGTCAACAGCCAAGTCATAGAGGGTGTTGACAGGTCGGGGTCGGGTGACTTTCGAGTGTACTTCACTCCCGATGTCGACATCGACATCGACATCGGCATCGGCATCGGCATCGACAGCGAGATCGACAGCGACGACCTCGATGACGACCTCGATGACGACCTCGATGACGACGACGAGGGCGACCGGTCTCGGCTCGCTGTGATGGTCTTCTCGGTCGCCTCCTCCGGGCCGCT
>VGRQ01000499.1 GCA_016875315.1 Deltaproteobacteria bacterium
GGTGATGTCGACCACGTAGGCCTGGATGCGGTCGCCCTGCCGGTAGGTTTCCGTCGGGACCTGCTCGCGCTTGGGCAAGAGCGCCTCGGCGCGACCGAGGTCGACGATGATGTTGCCCTTCTCGAAGCGCCGGACGATGCCGGTGATGATCTCGCCCTTGCGGTCCTTGAACTCGGAGAAGGTCATCTCGCGCTCGGCGTCGCGGATCTTCTGGATGATGACCTGCTTCGCCGTCTGCGCGGCGATGCGGCCGAGGTCGTCGACGTTGAGCTTGATGCCGAGCGAGTCGCCGATCTCGCACTCGGGGTCGAGCTTGCGCGCGTCGTCGAGGGTGATCTCGATGTCGTCGTCTTCCACTTCCTCGGAGACGGTCTTGAACTCGAAGAGCTCGACCTCGCCGAGATCCTCGTTCCACTGGCTCTCGAGGTCCTTCTGCATCCCGTACTTCTTGCGGGCCGCGGCCTCCATCGCCTGCTCGAGCACCTCGATGAGGGCGTCGCGGGGGATGTTCTTCTCCTTGGCAACCTGGTCGAGGTCGCGGGCGAGAGGGCTGTTCATGTGGACTCCGTTTCGTTGGGGGGAAGGCCCTTGCCGAGCCGCTGGAACTGGTCGAACGTGAGCGCGAGGTTCGCGCGCTCGATACTTTCAACCGGGAAAAGTCGCTCGTCCTTGTCGACGCGCACGCGCACGACGCCGCCGTCGGCTCCGAGGAGCGTGCCCTTCACGCGGCGACGGCCCTCCACGCCGAAGGGCTTGATGCGAACCTCGCAGCCAGCGAAGCGCTGGAAGTCGGCGAGCTTCTGCACCGGGCGCTCGATGCCGGGGGTGCTGACCTCGAGGTTGTAGGCCTCGACGATGGGGTCGTCGACGTCGAGGGCCGGCGAGAGCTCGCGGGCCACCTTCCCGCAGTCCTCGATGCCGACGCCGCCCGCGTGATCGATGCTGATGCGCAGCACGGTGCGGCTGTCGGCCCCGCCGGTGAGCTCCACCGCCACCAGCTCGTAGCCGAGGCGATCCACGACCGGGTCGATCGTGTCGCGGAGGCGGCGGAGAATGTCGGGGGTAACGAGCATGGGGCCAAAAAAGCGAAGAGCGCCCCGAGGGCGCTCCGGCAGGAGGTTGGGTACGGCGCGCGACTAACCCGCCGACCGTCCCGGGCAAGGGAGCGGGCCCGTCACGCTTGGTCGCGGGACTACTTCCCGCACTTGAGCTTGGCGTCCTTGGCCGCCTTGCTCTTGGGATATCTCGTCACCACGTCGCAGAAGAACACCTTGGCGTCGTCGGGGCGCTGCAGTCCCTCGAAACACTCCCCCTGTCGCAAGAGCGCCCAGGGCGCCCAGCTGCTCGATGGCGCCTTGTCGATGACCACCTGGAACTTGGTGGCGGCGGTCTTGTACTCCCCGGCGTTCTGGTAGCTCTCGGCGATCCGGTAGTAGGCCTCGGGGACGCGGTCGGACTTCGGGTTCTCGGCCACGAAGCGCTCGGCCACCGCGCGCGCCGCCCCCCCGTTGCCGGACTCCAGGTGCTGCTGGATGAGCCCGAAGTAGGCCTCGGGGGACGATAGTTCTGGGGCCTCGGGCGTCGCCTCGCCGGTCTCGGTCGGCGTTTCTGTCGCGACAGGAGGCGGGCTCACCTCGCCGCCCACCGGCGGCGGCGGCGGCGGTTTCAGCCCGAGCGACTTCTCCAGCGCCACCACCCGGGCTTCCAGGTAGGCGAGGCGACCGTCGACGTCCATCTGGGCGCCCAGCGCCGCGGTCTCGTAGGTGCGGTAGTCGTGGTCGAGTTGCTCGAACTCGCCGCGCATGCGCGCCACCTCGTCGCGCAACTGCTCCACCGTTTCCATCTTGAGGATTTCTTCCTGCCCCCGGGCGCGGGTGACCTCCTCCATCTGGGCCACGCGGCGGCCGATGTCTTCCCCCACCTCCTCGAGGTCGCGCACGCGGCCCTGCGCGTCGGCGAGCCGCTGCTCGTACTCGCGGGTGGCGGACTGCCCGGTGCGGTCGAGCACGCAGCCACTGGCAACAAGCAGGAGGACGAGCCTCACCGGCCACCCCCGGGCACGATCTCCACGCGGCGGTTCTCCGCCCAGGCCGCCTCGCCGCTGCCGCTGGCCACGGGTCGCTCCTCGCCGTAGCTCACCGACTGGGTGCGCGACGGCGACACGCCGAGGCTCACGAGGTAGCGCGCCACGGCGTCGGCGCGGCGCTGGCCGAGGGCGATGTTGTAGTCGGTGGTGCCCCGATCGTCGCAGTGACCCTCCACGCGCACGAAGTCGGTCGAGCCGCGCAGGCACTCGGCGGCGCGCTCGATCTGGCCGCGCGAGGACGCGTCGAGCACGCTGCTATCGAAGCCGAAGCGCACGGTCACCGCGGAGCAACGGTTACCCAGGTTGACCGACTGGGTGATGGTGAGGCCCTTCCGCAGCGAGGCGCGGGTGCCGTCGGGGTTCTCCACCCGCACGTCGTAGGTGCCCACGGCGAGGGCGGGGACGGTGACGGCGAGGGTGGATTCGTCGCGGAAGCGCGTGTCGATCGGGCGGCCGGCGATGTCGACCTGGGCACCGCGCTCGAAGCCATTACCGAAGACCTCCGCCGGGAAGCTCTGGTCGGCGCTGCCGTAGGAGGGGTCGATCGCCGCCACCTGGAGCGTGACCTCGGGCGGAGGCACGTCGATCTTGTCGTCGACTTTCTCGTCGTCGACCTTCCGCCCGCACTTGCTGGCCAGCAAGAAGGGGCTCGCGAGAAGGAGGGGGAGGAGGCGGCGCATGGCGCGCGGGTCTAAACCGTTCGGCGCGCGCGCGCCGTCCCTCGGCGGGGGTAGATCTGCGAGTGCTCCTCGCCGCGCTGGTCGCGCTCAGCTGCAGTACCGCCCTGGGCCTGGTCGGCAGCCCGGCGGCCTCGCCCCGCGCCTGGGTCGCAGGACTCGTGGCGTGGGGACTGTCGGTCGCGTGGCTCCTCCCCCGCGGCGAGACCGGACGGGCGCTCGCTGGTCGCGACCTCCTGCGGCTCGCGCTGGTGGCCGGCATGCTGCGCCTGCCGATGCTCGCCGTGGATCCCACGCTCTCCGACGATCTCTACCGGTATTGCTGGGAGGGCCGCGCCTGGCTGGCGGGCTTCTCCCCCTTCGCCCACGCCCCGGACAGCCCCGCGCTGGCGCACCTCCGCGACGAGCTGTGGTCGCGAGTGAACCACCGCGAACTGAGCAGCATCTACCCGCCCGGGGCGCAGCTCCTCTTCGTGCTGGTGGCCTCGCATGGCATCGCGACATGGCGATGGTTCGTTACCCTCTGCGACATCGGCACGGCCGTGGTCCTCGCCCGTCGCGACCACGTGGCAGGCTGGGCGTGGGCCCTCTTGCCCCTCCCGGCGGTGGAGGCCGCGACCGGGGGGCACCTGGAGGCGGTGGCGATGCTCGCCCTTGCCTTCGCGCTCGTGGACCAGTGTACGCTGGGGGCCTGGCTCGGCGCCATGGTGAAGCTGCTCCCCGGCGTGCTCCTCATCCGCCAGCGCCCGGGGACGATCCTCGCCGCGGCGGTGGCCACCGGGCTGGCCTTCGCCCCGCTCCTCGGGACAGGCTTCACTCGCGGCTTCGAGGCCTACCGCGCCCACTGGGCGTTCAACGGCTCGGTGTACCCGGCGCTGGTGGGGCTCGGCGTGCCCGGCGACCGCGCGCGGCTGTGCCTGCAGGGCGCGGGCTTGATCGTCACCGGGCTGGCGCTGTGGCGCTGTCGCGACCCAGTTCGGCTCTGCCTCTGGGTCTTTGGCGCCTTCGTCCTCCTCTCGCCCACGGTACATCCCTGGTACGCGCTCTGGCCGCTGCTGCCGGCGCTCCTGCTCCGCCGCTGGGCCTGGGTGGGCCTCGCGGCGCTGGTGCCGCTGGCCTACCTGGTGCTCGCGACGCTCGACCCGGCGACGGGCCAGTGGAAGGAGCAGAGTTGGGTACGGTGGGCGATATACCTG
>VGRQ01000500.1 GCA_016875315.1 Deltaproteobacteria bacterium
CACCGCGCGCGGGCTGCCTTCCACTCGGGCGTACACCTCGCGGCGGGGCGGCCCGAGCTCGGGCCCCGGGAAGGTCATCAACGGGTGCAGCACCCCGCGCTCGCGGGGCCCGGCGATGGCCTCCGGCCCGAGCGCCCCCGAGCTGTGCAGCGCCACGCCGCCGGGGGGCAGTCGCACCCCGGGGATGTCGGCGTCGCGTACCGCGAGCCAGTAGACGTCGGCGACGGGGATTGTTTCCCCCCGGCGACAAAGGGTGGACCCCGGCAGCGAAGCAGCCAGCGTTCGACCGAGGCGGCCCGCGCCGATGATGCTCACCCGCATGCCACCGGCTAACTTCCTGTCGTGCTCGAACCCCGCACGATCTCGCGCGTGCTCGTGGCCGACCGGGGGGAGGTCGGGGCCCGGCTGGTGCGCGCCGTCGAGGCCGCGGGGCTGGAGTCGGTGGCGGTGTTCTCCGACGAGGACGCCGAGGCCGCGCACCTCGACGAGGCGGCCTACGCCGTGCGCATCCCGCCCTCGCACGCGGGCGACCCTTACATGGACGCGGTGGGTCTAGTGACGGCCGCGCTCGACTCCGGTGCCGACGCCGTCCACCCCGGCTTTCGAGGGATGAGTCGTAACGTGGAGTTTGCTCGCATCGTCCACAACGTGGGCCTGGCCTGGCTGGGCCCCCGCCTCGACGACCTCGAGTGGACGACCGATCGGGCGGTGGCGCGGCACCGCGCGCGCGACGCGGGGCTCGAGCTGCTCCCATCCTCGCCGCTGTTGCACGAGCCTGCCGATGTGGCCGCGTGGTGCGAACGCTTCGGCTTCCCGGTGGTGGTGCGCAGCGGGCGCCGCGCCGTGGGGCGTACCACCGTCGCTCGCGACGTGGCTACCGCCGAGAGGGCCCTGGAGGAGCTCGGGACCACCGGTGGCTTCGTCGAGCGCGCCTTGTCCTCGGCGCGCCACGTGGTGGTGGTGGTGATCGGCGACGGCGTGGGGAACGCGGTGCATGTCGGGGAGCACGAGGCCTCGCGACGGGGTCCGGGCGGCGCGCGGCTGCGCGAGTGCCCCTCTCCCGGTGTCGACGCGGGCCTCCGCGAGCGGCTGTGCCCGGCGGCCGCCGACTTTCTCGCGGCGTGGCGCTTCCTCGGGGTGGCGGCGGTCCATTTCCTCGTGGGCCCGGACGGTCGGCCCTGGTTCAGCGACGCCGATGCAGGCCTGCCCGAGGGCTTCGGCCTGCACGACATGGTCTACGGCGTGGATCTCGTGGGCGCGCAGGTGTCGATCGCCTCGGGCGAGGAACTCGGCTGGGACCAGTCCGACGTGGAACTCGAGGGGCATGCCGTCGAGGTGGCCGTGTCGGCGCTGAAAGCGGGCAAGGTCAAGCGCCTCGTCGTTCCCGACACCCCCGGCATCGACAGCGTGCTCACCGTCGGCTCGGCGGTGGATCCCCGTCGCGACCCCGTCCTGATGCGAATCCGCGCCAAGGCGCCCACGCGCCACGCGGCACTGGTGCGCGCGCGCGCGACCCTGGAGGCGGTGAAGATCGAGGGCGTCGCGACCGACATCGATGCCTGCCTCGAGATGCTCGCCGACCGGGCGGTGTGGGACGGCGCCACCTCCGCCCGCGTGACCGATCGCTAGGCGCGCCGCCGCCTACCCGGCCGACTGCTGTCGCGACTTCCAATAGTCCGCAGCCTCGCGAAGCTCGTTACGAACCACGTGGTAGACGCCGGGGTCGTAGGTGAGCGCGGTGTGTCCCACGCCCTGCACCGGCCGGTTCTTCATCGAGCTCTCCCCGGGCTTGGGGACGAGCACGCTCGCCCACCAGGGGCAAACGACGTCGTGACGGCTGTGTACGCTCACCAGCGGCACCGTCGAGGGGAAGGTGTCGGCCTTGAGCTTGCGGACGAAGTCGCTGTTGGGCAGCAGGTCGTAGGGCGAGCGCGACAAGACGCCGAGGCCCATCAGCGTGAGCCCGAGCGCTGCCGTGGGCGTGCCGTGGTGGGGCGTGCCCAGCGTGATCACCGACTTCACCCGGGGCTCGCCGCCGAGGTGCTGGACATACTCGCGCGCGATGAGGCCCCCCTTGCTGTGCCCGACGATGTGAAAGGCGCGCAGGCCGGTGCGATCGCAGATGCGCTCCAGCTTGTCGCCCACCATCTCGGCGAGGTCGCGCGGCCGCCGCGTGTTGAAGCGGCGCAACAGGCCGCCGAGGTCGAAGGAGAACACCCCGAAGCCGTCGTAGCGCAGCCGGTCTTCCATCACCTCCCACACGTTGCGCGTCTGGAAGAAGCCATGGAGCAGGAGCACCGTCTCCTCGTGCTGGGCGAAGTCGTCGCGACGGACGATGCGATTGCTGCGGGCGTAGACCGACCGGAGGCTCCCGAGCTGGTCGCGTAGCGCCCGGTAGGCGTGTACTGGGCTGGTGGGACGGTTGACCACGCCGCGCCCTATCCAGGAGGCGCCGATGGCGCGGCGTGGGGAAGTGTGGCGCGGATTTGCTATGATCCCCCGGGCGTGCCTCATACCATCGAGCCGATCTGCGCGATCGAGCTGCCCAGTGGCGAAGACGTCGCGGTGCTGCGACGTCGTTTCCAGGGCGGCGAGGGCCCGCGCGTGGTGCTGGTGGCCGGCGTCCGCGGCGACACGCCCGAGGGCACGCGCATCTTGCACGCGGCGGGGCGGCACCTCCTCGCCGTGCACGAGCGATTGCAGGGCACCGTCGACCTGTTCCCCTGCGTCAATCCGCTGGCGGCGCACCTCGGTGCCCGCGCGTGGCCGGGCTTCGACGTCGACCTCGACCGTCGATTCCCGGGGCGCGCCGACGGGCACGCCCCCGATCGCGTGGCCCACGCGATCGTCGAGGCGATCCGGGGTGCCGACCAGGTGGTTGAGCTGAGGGGCGCGCATCCCGCCTTCCGGCAGGCGGCCCAGGCACGGGTACACCCCGCGCAGGCCGAGGCCATCGAGCGTGCCACCGCCTGCAACGCGCGGGTGCTCTGGCGTCGGGACGAGGCGACCGACGGGTCGCTGGCCGAGGCGGTCCCCTCCCTCATCTCGCTGGAGGGCGGGGTGGGGAACCGCCTCACCGAGGGCGTGGGGCTCGAGCTCTGCGATGGCGTGCTCAACCTGCTCGCGGTGATGGGCATCCTGCCCGAGGACCAGCTGCCCTTCCACTGGGCGGCGATCCAGCGCCCGATCAGCGTCGACGACGACGGCGTGATCCCGGTTCGTGCCGAGCGCGGAGGTCTCTTCCTGCCGCTGGTGGGGGTGTGGGCGGAGGTCGAGGCGGGCGAGGTGCTCGGCGAGGTGGTGGAGCCTGTCACCGGCGAGGTGCGCGAGAGCATCGTGGCGCCGCGCGGCGGCCGGGTGCTGGCGCAGCGGGAACAACCGGTGGTCTACCCGGGCAACCTCGTGGCGCGGGTGGTGGCGCCGTGACCGGCGTCTTCCGCCTCGAGTCGCCCTACCGCGGCGAGTACGTGCTGCACCGGCTGAGCTTCGGCCAGGGTGGCGGCCCGACCATCGCCGTGACCGCGGCGGTGCATGGCAACGAAGTCAACGGGGTGTACGCGCTCAATCTCGTGGCCGGGGTGCTTCGCGTGCAGCGTCCGCGCGGGACGGTCCACCTGCTGCCCTGCGTCAATACCTTCGCCGCCGACGAGGGGAAGAAACGCTGGCCCTTCGACGATCGCGACCTGAACGAGGCCTTCCCCGGCAGCGAGTCCGGCAGCCCGGTGGAGCGCGTGGCCGCCGCGGTGCTCGCGGCCACCGAGGCGGAGTTGTGCATCGACGTCCAGACCGGGAGCACGGTGGTCCACGAGGCGCCGCACGCGCGCACGCCGCTGTCGGGACCCGCGCTCGATCTCGCCGCCGCGGCGGCGCTCCCGGTCACGTGGCGGCGCCCCACCGATCGCTTCGACGAGGGACTGGTGGGCGCGTGGCGGGCGGCGGGTCGCACCGCGATGG
>VGRQ01000501.1 GCA_016875315.1 Deltaproteobacteria bacterium
AGGCGGGGTCGGTGGTGCCGGCGACGAGCGAGGCGCCAGCGGGCACGGCCCACCCGCCACGCGCCGCCATCACGCGGGCCCCCTCGGGCTCGGCCCGCAACCAGGCGGAGGCGACGCCGGCGGGCGTGCTCACCCAGGCGATCCAGTCGCCCTGGCCCGGCCGGTCGTCGATGAGCTTCTGCACCGGGTCGCCGAGCGCGGAGGCAAGCCAGCGCCGCAGGGGAACGCCGTCGGGGAGAGTCTCGAGCTGCGACCAGAGCGTGCGCGCGCGGTCGCGATGCCCCGCCTCGGCCGCGTCGAGCACGTCGACCAGGAGCGCCAGCGGCGAGGTGTGAGCGGGGCCGGCGGGGCATTCCACCGCGAAGGGGAAGGCCACCCCCGCCGTGCCCGGCGGGGTGAGGGTGAGCGCGTAGCGGGCAAAGCCGTCGCAACCGGCGGCCAGGGCAAGTGGGTTCTTCGCGGAGGCGACGCGCGCGAGGTGAGAACCCGGCGCGCGGCCCAGCTCCATCAGGCCAGCCTCGGGTCCCGGGGGCGCGATGCCGAGCCGCTCGCCGAGCATGCGGCCCACGGGACCCACGGGGTCGAGGCGCATCCCCGACTCCGAGGTGGCGGACAGCGCCTGGAGTTTCCACCACTCGCTGGTTTCCCCCCGGCCGGCGCCGGGGAGGTTCACGCCGATCATCGGCAGTTCCGGGGCCACGGGCAGGCCGGCCGGGACCGCCACCATCCCGCCCTCGCCGATGAGCACCGGGTCGATGCGGAAGGGCTGCCCGCCCGCCGTCAGCAGGTAGATGCCCTCCTGCGCCTGCACGATCGCCTCCCAGGCCTGCTCGCGCAGCGCCGAGTCGGGGTGCTCGGTGATCCATCGCTGGATGGTCTTCGGATCCCCCGACTTCGCGGCGTCCTCGAAGCTCCATGCCTCCTCCTGGCGTCGCGCCTGCTCCGTGTAGGGGGAGTCGGGATAGCGCGCCACGAAGGCCTTCATTGCGCGCGCGGTGCCCTCCGCTTGCGCGGCCGAGAACGCGAGATCGTAGAGCCGCGCGCGGGCCTCCTTGGCCTCGGGCCAGTCGGAAAAGCGGGCGACGAAGGCCTCGTAGGCCCCGACGGTGTCGGCAGCCTTGGCGGCGCAGGCGCCGGCCTGGGCGCGGAGTCGTCGTAAGTCGTAGTCCTCCGACCCGAAGGCGTTCCGTTTCTCCCACTCGTCGATCTTGTCCACGGCGTCGGTGCACTTGCCGTCCGCCATCAGCTTGGCCACCACGTCGGCCTTCTTCGCCAGCGCCGGGCCCGGCGACATCAGCATTGTCGCGACAACGGTAGCTCGGAGTACGCCCTTTTTCATGGCCGGCCGGTCGCTAACCTGTCCCTAGCGATCGGCGAGGGCCTGGGCGCGTGCCTCGAAGGCGTCCATCAGCCCGGGCAGGGTGCTGGTCATCCCGTACTTCATCACGCTCGTGGGCATCTTCCCGACCTCGGTCCACCACTGGTAGCCCACCGTCACCCCGCTCGTCTCCTGCCGGACCGACCACCAGCCAGCGCTGGCCTTCTCCCAGTCGGCCTCGGTGACGATCGAGGCGAGCCTCTCCTTGAAGGGCTCGGGATCGACCATCTTCCAGCAGGTGGTGTAGCTGCTGGCGGTGGTGCTCTCGCGTATGGCCGCCACGAGCTGGCGACGCACGTGTACCGCCCCGAACACCAGGCCCACGTCGAAACGCAAGTAGGCGTGGCTCGCGTCGATCCAGGTGTTGTACTCGTAGCCGAACTGGTCGGGCACCCACTGGTCCTGGCTGTCGAGGTCGGCCAGGGCCGTCTTCCAGGCCGCGAAAGAGGTCTGCGAGGGCATGGCGAAGCGCACCCCGATCACCGGCTTGCCGTCTAGAGACGCCTCGCCGGTCGCGACACCTTTCGCACCTCCCGTCACCGGGGGCTCGGGGATGGCGCGGAACGCGGCGTCGTCGCAGGCGAGAGCATCGGTCAGCAGCAGGAGCCAGATCACGACCCGACTGTAGCCGATCGCGCCGTGGCCGTGGGCGCGGAAAACCCGCTAGCCGCCGCCCACCGCGCGGATCACCTCCACGCGGTCGCCCTCGTTCAACGCCCGCGATCGCTGCTCCCCGCGGGGCACCACCTCGCCGTTGACCGCCACCGCCACGCCGTCGGGGTGAGCGCCCAGTGCCTCCACCAGCCCGCGGACATCGATCCCATCGGGCAGATCGTGGTCTTCACCGTTGACCCGGAGCTTCACCGCGCCCCCGCCGGTCGCGCCGGGGTGCCGGCCGCCGGCACGTCGTCGAAGAGCTTCGGATCGTTGGCGTACTGCATGGCCAGCTCGCGGCTGATCTTCTTGCGCAGGGCAAGGTCTTTGAGGGCCATCGCCATGGTCTGGTTGCCGTCGGCCTTGCCCGCCTGCATCAAGGACGGGATCTGGAACAGCTTGTTCTCGCGGATGAGGTTGCGAATGCCCGGGTTGACGATGAGGATCTCCTGCGCCGCCACGCGACCGGGCTCGAACTGCTTCTTGATCAGCGCCTGGGTGACCACCGCCATCAGCGACGAGGCGAGCATGGTGCGAATCTGCTGCTGCGCCTCGTGCGGGAAGGCGTCGATGACGCGATCGACGGTTTCCGGCGCGGAGTTGGTGTGGAGCGTGCCGAAGACCAGGTGACCGGTCTCCGCCGCCGAGATCGCGAGCGAGATCGTCTCCAGGTCGCGCATCTCGCCCACGAGGATCACGTCGGGGTCTTCGCGGAGCGCGCTGCGGAGCGCGTTGGCGAAGGACTTGGTGTCGGTGCCCACCTCCCGCTGGTTGATGATGCACTTCTGCGGCGCGTGTACGAACTCGACCGGGTCTTCCACGGTGAGGATGTGCTCGGCGCGGTTGCGGTTGATGAAATCGACCACCGCCGCGAGCGTGGTGGACTTGCCCGATCCGGTGGGCCCGGTGACGAGCACCAGCCCGCGCTTGAAGTTCGCGATGCGGGTGAACACCGGCGGCAGACCCAGCTCCTCCATCGACAGGATCTTGGTGGGGATCTGCCGCATCACCACGCCGATCCCGCGGCTCTGGGTGAACACGTTCACGCGGAAGCGGGCGAGGCCCTTGAAGGCCAGCGCGAAGTCGGTCTCGAGGTTGTTCTCGAAGGCGATGCGCTGCTTCTCCGGCATCATCGAGTAGGCGAGGCGCTTGGCATCGTCGGGGGTGAGCGGCGGCACGTCGAGGCGGTGGACCTCGCCGTCCTTGCGAATGGCCGGGCGCTCGGCGGCGCCGAAGTGGATGTCGCTGGCGCGGTTATCGACAGCGAACTTCAGCAGCTCGTGGATGCGGATGGCCATCGCCCGCGCAGAATAGCAACCTGGGTGGGCCTGCGAGATAGACAGCCCCGCCATGGGCGGCATCGCCGGGATCGTGCGTCGCGACGGCTCGCCGAGCGAGGCGGAGCGCAGCGCCCTGGGGGCAGGTAGCCGTCACGCCGGGGAGAACGCCTGCTTCACGGCGCGACCGCGCAGCACGATGGCCAGCAACGAGGCGCTGGTGGTGTGCGTGGCGGGGCACTTCGACCGGGCCCCGCAGACCGGGCAGAGCGCCGCCGACGTGGTCCTCGAGGGCTGGTCGCGCGAGGGCGCGGGGGTCTTCGCGCAGGTCGAGGGGGCCTGGGCGGCGGCGGTGTGGGAGCGCGCCGCCCGGCGACTCCACCTCTTCCGCGACCCCTTCGGCATCCGGCGGCTGTTCTACGCCGAGCACGGCGGTCGCCTGGCCTTCGCCTCGGCGCTGCGCCCCCTGCTCGACGTGCCCGGCACCTCCCGGGAGCTCGCCCGCGAACACCTCGCCGAGTACCTGTCCTTTCGCTACGTCCATGCCCCGCGCACGCTGTTGCGCGACGTGCAGGCCCTGCCGCCGGGGCACCGGCTCACCTGGGACTCGGGCAGCCTCCGCGTGGAGCCCTGGTTCCGCCTG
>VGRQ01000502.1 GCA_016875315.1 Deltaproteobacteria bacterium
CGATCCGACGCCGGGGGGCGGGCGTATTGCATGCGCAAGCCACCCCGAACCGGAGCGTCCCAATGCGGCCTTTCATCCCCGTCCTCTTCGCCCTCACCGCCTGCACCGAGGAGCAGGTGTGCGACCTCGTTGGTAGCTACAGCGGCACCTTCAGTGGCGACGCCGAGGGCAACGTGGAGATCACGGTGACCGCGGGCGACGGCACCACCATCATCGAGACCAGCATCGAGAACGAGACCGTCGCCGCCCTCGGCGACGGCACGATCAACTGCGAGGACGGCAGCTTCGTTGTCGAGCTGGAAACCGACGCCGGCGAGCTGCTCGGCGAGTTCGAGGGCTCGCTGGCCGAGGGGGCCGGCGACGGCACCTGGGAGTTCACCGAGGGCGACCTCGCGGGCTACGCCGGTACCTGGTCGGTCGGCGAGTAGTCGCGACTACTTCGTATTCACCACGTGCAACTCCCCGAGTTGCCGCTCGTCCACCGGACTCGGCGCCCCGGACATGAGGTCCTGGGCGCTGGTCGTCTTGGGGAAGGCGATCACCTCGCGGATGTTCTCGGTGCCGCAGAGCAGCATGATGATGCGGTCGAAGCCGAAGGCCAGGCCGCCGTGCGGGGGCGCGCCGTAGCCGAGGGCGTCGAGCAGGAAGCCGAACTTCTGCTGGGCCTCCTCCGGCGCCAGCCCGATGGTGGCAAACACCTTGGACTGGACGGCGGGATCGTGGATGCGGATGCTGCCGCCGCCGATCTCGTAGCCGTTGCACACGATGTCGTAGGCGTTGGCGAGCATCTCGCCCTCGCGACCGTCGTCCATCATCGCGATGCACTCGGGGCGCGGCGAGGTGAAGGGATGGTGGACCGCCATCCAGCGGCCGCTCTCCGGGTCTTTCTCGAAGCTCGGGAAGTCGACCACCCACACGAACGCAAAGCCCGGCGGCACCAGGCCCAGCTCCTTGGCCACCGCCACGCGCAGCCGCCCCATGCCGGGGTTCACCGTCTCCGGGCTGCCCACGCCGAGCAGCACGAGGTCGCCTGCCTCGGCGCCGCAGGCCAACGCGAGCGCGTCGAGCCGCTCGGGCTCGATCTTCGACATCGGGCCCGTCCACGGCGCGCCCACCTTGCCGTAGAGCAGCCCGCCCATGCCGTACTTCTTCACGAACAGCGTGTAGGCGTCGAGCTGCTTGCGGCTCACCCTCTCGCCGCCGCCCTTCACCACGAAGGCCTTGGCGATGCCGCCCTGGTCGAGCGCCCCGCCCACCACGGTGAAGCCGGAGCCACGGAGCTGGGTCGCGACATCCACGTGTTCCATTCCGTAGCGGGTGTCCGGCGCGTCGAGGCCGAAGCGGCGGATCGACTCCGCGTAGGAGATCACCGGGATCGGGGGCACCTCGTGGCCGCCGATCTCCTTCCACATCGTGCGCACCACCCCCTCGGCCAGCTCCATCACCAGCTCGCGGGTGGCGAAGCTCATCTCGATGTCGATCTGGGTGAACTCGGGCTGGCGGTCGGCGCGGAGGTCCTCGTCGCGGAAACACTTCACGATCTGGAAGTACCGGTCCATCCCGGCGACCATGAGGATCTGCTTGAAGATCTGCGGGCTCTGGGGGAGCGCGTACCACTGGCCCGGGTGAACGCGGCTAGGAACGAGGTAGTCGCGCGCGCCCTCGGGCGTGGCCTTGGTCAAGACGGGCGTTTCCACCTCGACGAAGCCCTCGGCGTCCATGAAGCGGCGCACGGTCATCGCCGCGCGGTGCCGGGTGACGAGGTTCTTCTGCACCTCGGGACGGCGCAGGTCGAGGTAGCGGTACTGCAGGCGTAGATCCTCGTTCACCGCCACGTGGCCGTCGATGTTGAAGGGCAGCGCCGGGGTGCGCGACAGCACGGTGACGGTCTCGGCCACCACCTCCACCAGTCCCGTCGGCAACTTCGGGTTGGGCGAGGCGCGCAGCTGCACCGTGCCTTCCACTTCCACCACGTACTCGAGGTGCACGCCGCTGGCGGCCTCGCGGGCGGTGGCGGGGGATCGCTCGTCGGCCACCACCTGCACCACGCCGTGGCGGTCGCGCAGGTTGACGAACACCACACCGCCCATGTCGCGCGCGTTGGCGGCCCAGCCCTGCACCACCACGCGCTGCCCGGCGTGGCCGGGGCGGAGCTCGCCGCAGGTGTGGGTACGACGGGCGGTGGTCAGCATGGGCGTCTCCGTGGGGGGCCGGCCGCCTAACTGGTTGAGCCGCTACTCCCCGGCGTCAAGGGCGCTGTCGCACTCGGCGTCGCTCGCGTCGGCGCCGCCGTCGCTGTCGTCGTCTTCCCCGTCGTTGCAGGCGAAGTCGTTCTCGAGGCCCGCCTCGTAGCCGAGCCAGGCGCAGTCGGGGTCGTCGCCGTCGATCCAGCCGTCGCCGTCGCCGTCGGCGCCGTCGTGGCAGTCCACGCCGTCGCTGCCGGTGGTGTTCTCGGCGTTGTCCCAGGCGCTCCCGCAGTCCGGGTCGCTGGCGTCGGCGAGGCCGTCGCCGTCGTTGTCCATGCCGTCGTGGCAGGCCGCCGGGCCCACCGCGCCGCGCTCGGCGGTGGCCACCACGCAGTCGGGATCGGCCTCGTCGGCCCAGCCGTCGGCGTCGTTGTCGAGCGCGTCGGCGCAGGTGGCGGCGGGGTCGGTCTCGGTGGGGTCGGCGGCGTCGAGGCAGCCGGGATCGTCGAGGTCGGCGAGGCCGTCGCCGTCGTTGTCGCCGCCGTCGTCGCAGCCGGCGCTGCCGTCGGCCACGGTGCCAGCGTCGAGGCAGTCGGCGTCGGCGCCGTCGACGAGGCCGTCGCCGTCGCCGTCGTTGCCGTCGTTGCAAGGGGCCCCGGTGAATCCGGTCTCGCTGCCGTCGCTCGCGCAGTCGGGGTCGTCGCTGTCGGCCCAGCCGTCGCCGTCGTCGTCGACGCCGTTGGTACACGCGGTGGCGACGGCAGACTCGTCGTCGTCCCAGCCCACGGCGCAGTCGGGGTCGCTGGCGTCGGCGAGGCCGTCGCCGTCGTCGTCGCTGCCGTTGTCGCAGGCGCGCGTGCCGGTCGACACCTCGTTGCCCTCGATGGCGCAGTCGGCATCGTCGCTGTCGGTCCAGCCGTCGGCGTCGTTGTCGGCGCCGTCCTGGCAGTCGTCGGGCGTGCCCTCGCTGTCGACGCTGCCGCTGGTGCAGTCGGCGTCGTCGCTGTCCACGCTGCCGTCGCCGTCGTTGTCGAGGGTGTCGTTGCAGGCGGTGGTGCCCGTCCCCAGCTCGTCGCCCCCGGCGCTGCAGTCGGGGTCGTCGGCGTCGGTCCAGCCGTCGCCGTCGTCGTCGGCCTCGTTCTCGCAACCGCCCAGTTCCACGTCCCAGGCGTCGGCGCAGTCGCCGTCGTAGATGTCGATGGCGCGATCGCTGTCGTTGTCGTAGTCGTCGTTGCACTCGGTGCTGCCGAAGCCCACCTCGGCGCTGCCGCTCTCGCAGTCGGGGTCGTCGGCGTCGGTCCAGCCATCGCTGTCGCCGTCGAGGCCGTCGCCGCAGTCGGGCAACTCCGAGGGGTCGCTGGCCGAGCTGCAGTCGGGGTCGAGCCCGTCGGGGAGGCCGTCGGCGTCGTTGTCGGCGCCGTCGGAGCAGGCGCCCTCGTCCTCGAAGCTGCCCTCGTCGTCGTCGATGCCGTTGCTGCAGCCCGGGTCGTCGATGTCGGTCCACGTGTCGCCGTCGTTGTCGAGGCCGTCGTTGCAGCGGTTCTGCTCGCTGTCGTCGAGGCCGTCGCTGCAGTCGGGGTCGTCGGCGTCGACCAGGGTGTCGCCGTCGGTATCCTCCCCGTCGTTGCAGGCGAAGTCGCTCGTGCCCACCTCGGTGCTGCCGCTGAGGCAGTCGGGGTCGTCGCTGTCGATCCAGCCGTCGCCGTCGTTGTCGTCGCGGTCGTCGCAAGGTGGCGTGATCTCGTCATCGTCG
>VGRQ01000503.1 GCA_016875315.1 Deltaproteobacteria bacterium
GCCGGGACACCGGGGAAGCCGCCGAAGCTGGGCTTGCGCTTGCCGAGGAAGGCCGCGAGTCCCTCGGCCGCGTCGGGGGCGGTGAACAGGCGCTGCTGCAGCTCGCGCTCCAGCGCCAGGCCGCTCTCCAGCGGCAAGTCGACCCCCGCCACCACCGCGCGCTTGATCAGGCCCACGGCGCCCGGCGCGCGCTCGGGGGCGCAGAAACTGCGGGCGTAGGCCATCACCCGTCCCCACCAGTCGGCCTGGGGCAGGACGAAGTGTACCAGTCCCAGTTCCTCCGCCTCCTCCACCGGCATGTTGCGCCCCTCCACCATCAACTGGAGCGCGCGCGAGCGGCCGAGCACGCGCGCGAGGCGCTGGGTGCCGCCGGTGCCGGGCAGGACGCCGAGGCTCACCTCGGGGAGACCCACCAGCCGGGGCTTGTCGCCCGAGGCCATGCCGATGCGGATGTCACAGGCCAGCGCGATCTCCAGTCCCCCGCCCACGCAGTGGCCGTTGAGCGCGGCGATCACCAGCTTCGGCGTGTTCTCCAGCCGCAAGAGCGTCTCGTTTGCGTGCAGGCAGAAGAAATACTTGGTACACGGGTCGAGCGACTGGAGGTAGCCGATGTCGGCACCGGCGCAGAAAAACTTGTCGCCCGCGCCGCGGATCACGATGACATCGATGCCGCTGTCCATCCGCAGGTCGCAGACGTGCGCATCGAGCTCGCGGAACATCGCGTAGCTGTAGCCATTGGCCGGGGGGTTGTTCAGGGAGAGGACGGCGATGCGCTCGACGTCCTGGCGGTGTACCAGCATCAGGCCTCCAGGTTCTCGAAGAGGGTCGCCACGCCCTGGCCCACGCCCACGCAGAGCGTGGCCACGCCGTGGCGGACGCCGCGCTCGCGCATGGCGTGGAGCAAGGTGGCCACGATGCGCGCGCCGGACATGCCGAGCGGGTGGCCGAGCGCGATCGCGCCGCCCTTGACGTTCACCCGCGCGAGGTCGAGACCCAGCTCCCGGGTGACGGCCAGCGACTGCGCCGCGAAGGCCTCGTTGAGCTCCCAGAGCCCCACGTCGGCCACGCCGAGGCCGGCCCGGTCGAGCAGCTTGCGCACCGCCGGCACCGGGCCGATGCCCATCACCCGGGGGTCGACCCCGGCCGAGGCCGAGCCAACCACGCGCACCATCGGGCGAAGGCCCAGGGCGGCGGCGCGCTCCGGCGTGGTGACCACCATCGCCGCCGCGCCGTCGTTGAGCGTGGAGGAGTTCCCGGCCGTCACCGTGCCGCCCTTGCGGAAGGCCGGCCGCAGCTTGGCAAGCGCCTCGACGGTGCTGTCGGCGCGGGGGCCCTCGTCGCGGGCGAGCGGCGCTTCCTTGGCGCGCGGCACCGGGAGAATCTCCGCCGAGAAGTCGGCCGACACCGCGCGGGCGTGTGACTCGGCGGCGAAGGCGTCCTGGTCGTCCCGCGAGATCCCGTGGCGCTCCACGAGGTTCTCTGCCGTTTCCCCCATGGGCTCCAGCGGGAACAGCGCCTCCATCCGCGGATTCGGGAAACGCCAGCCGAGCGAGGTGTCGAAGGCGGTGAAGTTGCCGAACTTGGGGATGGTGCCGCCCCGCGGCATGACGTAGGGCGCGCGCGACATGCTCTCCACGCCACCGGCGAGCACCAGCGCCGCGTCGCCGAGGCGCACGGCACGAGCCGCCTGGTTGACCGCCTCCAGCCCCGAGGCGCAGAGCCGGTTCACCGTGTAGGCCGGGGTCGACTGGGGAAGGCCGGCGAGCAGCGTGGCCATGCGCGCCACGTTGCGGTTGTCTTCGCCCGCCTGGTTGGCGCAGCCGAGCACCACCTCGTCGATCGCGGCGGGATCGAGGCCGGCGCGGCTCGCCACCTCCCGGAGCACCAGCGCCGCGAGGTCGTCGGGCCGCACCTCGGCGAGGCCGCCCCCGAAGCGGCCGATGGGGGTGCGCAGCGGGCAGGCGATCACGGCCTCGGGCATGGGAACTCCACGCGCGGCGGCTATCCCGGTGGCGGCCCGCCCATCCCGCGGGTACACCGCGCCCGCGATGCGGACCTTCCTGCTGTTTGCCACCTGGTCGTGCGTGAGCGTGTGCTCGCGGATGATCGATCCCCCCGCCGGCGCCGACAGCGACGCCCTCCCCGACCCCTGCGCCGACGGTTGCGACACCAGCGGCGAGCCCAGCGACACGGGCGACACGGGCAGCGGCGGCGGCGTGGGCCCCGGCACCGTGGCGCACGTGGTGGTGCTGGTGCTCGATGGCGTGCGCCTCGACGAGACCTTCGGCAACGGCGACAGCAGCGCCGCTGGCGTGGCCACCGACACCCTCTGGGCACCGGTGAAGAACACGCTGCTTCCCGACGCCACGCTGGTGTTGCCCGGCAACGCCATCGGCTTCACCGGCACCACCGGCGGGCTCGGCGACCTGCTCACCGGCGGGCGCACGCGCGAGGCCGACCTGCCGATCGTGGCCGGCGTGGGCGCCTACCGTCCCGACCGTCCCACGCTCTTCGAGAGCGTCAGCGGCGCGCAGCTCATCGCCAACGGCGACGCGCCCGCCGCCCTCGCGCGCAGCGTCTACCCGGGCGCCAGCGGCGCCAGCTTCGACTTCGTCTCCGACCCCGCCGACGCCGACGCGCCCTCCCCCGACGACACCGACGTGATCGACGCGGTGAAGGCCGCCGCCGCCACGAGCCCGCTGGTGGTGGGCGTGCTGCAGGCCGTCGACCGCACCGCCCACGGCAGCGCCGGGCAGGGCGCCTACGCCGAGGCGAGCGAGAACCTCGCCCAGCCCATTGCCGACCTCTGGACCTGGATCCAGTCCGACGCCTCGGGGCTGAAGGACACGGTCTTGCTCGTGGTGGTGGCGGATCACGGGCGCCACCGCTGGGACGACGAGTTCGACGCCCGCAACGTGGATGGCCTGCCCTGGGACTACGCCGACCACGGCGACCAGTGCGGCGGTTGCCGCGGCGTGCCCCTGCTCATGGCGGGCCCCGGCGTGTTCCGGGGCGCCACGGTGGAGCGCAAGTACACGCTGGAAGACCTCGCGGCCACGCTGGCCTTCGCGCTCGGGGTGGAGCTTCCCTACGCCGACGGCGTCGTGATCCGCGAGGCCTTCGCCGACGCCAGCGCCGCCGCCGATCGCGACGGCATGGCCCGGGTGGAACGCCACGGGGATCACCAGGCCGAGCAGCGCTGGACCGGCTCGTCGGTGGCGCGCAGCGGCATCGTGGTGGACGGGCAGCAGCTCGTCCAGGAATCCGACGGCACCTTCCTCGCCGAGGACCCGGTGGTGTTTGCCGACAGCACCGGCGCGGTGCTCGCCTGCTGGCGCGAGGTGGAGGTGGGGCTCGCCGCCGCCGAGATCGACTGGCCGTGGACGCCCGCCTGCCAGCGCTACGACGGGAGCTGGACGAAGGTGGGCTTCGTCGACGCGCAGGTGGCCCCCGACTGGCGCCCCGCCCTCGCCGAGCATGCCGGGGCGGTGACCGCTGCCTACGCGAAGGACGCGCGCCAACACGACGACAGCCCCCGGGGCGGCGGCATCGCCATCGCCCGGCTCGAGAGCGGGGCCTGGTCGGCCCTCGGCGACCTCGCTCTGGTCGCGCCCGGCACGCCTGCGCTCCATTCCACCGGCGACCGCCTCCTGCTCGCGGTTGCCCACTCCGACAGCTCGGTGGACGGGAGCCTCGATGCCGCCCGCTACACCCGGCACGTGTCGGTGTTCGACGCGCAGAACGGCGGCGAGCTGTACCGCACCGCCACCGAGCCCTGCCCGGCCGGGGCGGCCTGCACCGAGTACACGCCCACCACCGACGACGGCGGGCTCGACTGGGCACGGATGGAGTCCCCGGCCCTCGGCACGATGGGCGACGGCCTCGGCCTCGCGTGGCTGAGCCTCGGCGACGACACCGTGACCGTTCACCTCGC
>VGRQ01000504.1 GCA_016875315.1 Deltaproteobacteria bacterium
GCCGGGGCGGACGCGCTCGCGCACACGCCCACGAGCCCGCTCTCCGCGGCCACGCTCGCCCTCTGGTCGGGCCGGGCGGTCATCTCCACGCTCGACGCCTTCGGCGGCTCGGCGACCGCCGTGGCCAACCTGCGCGCCCTGCGCGGGGCCGGCGCCACCGTGCTCTACGGGACGGACTTCGGCAACAGCCGCGACGCCGGCATCGCCAGCGCCGAGATCGTCCTGTTGCTGGAGGCCGGGCTCAGCGGCGAGGAGATCCTCGCGGCCGGCACGTCGGCGCCGGCCGACTACTGGGGCTTTTCCACGCTCGGGCGCGTGGCCGTGGGCCACGACGCGAGCTTCCTCGTGCTCGACCGCGATCCTCGCGTGGACCCGCTGGTGCTGGCGGAGCCGGCGCAGGTGTGGATCCGCGGGGAGCGGGTGAGGTAGGCCAGGCTTGCAACTCCACGAGCTGAAAGCGCCCGCCCATGCACACCCTCGCCCAGGGAGCACGCCGTCGCGGCTCGCCCGGGCGCCGGTGAATGAACCCAACTCCCCACGATCCCCGGCATCCTCCCGACTTGCGTTCATCCAGCGCGCATCTCGTTTGTCGCGACACGTGCAGGACTGAGAAGGCCGACACCACCCGGCCGACACCGGGCGAGCCCAGGCCGCCGCGTCGTGATTCATGCATCCGCGGCTCGCGCCTTCGCTGAGCTGGCACGAGGCTTGCTCTCTGGTGTACGCGGAGACTCGCCATGCCCCTCGTCCTTCTTCTCGCGTGTGGATCGATCCTCGACCCCGACCCCGTGGAGAGCGGCAGCCTCGTCGTGTGTCTCGACGGGAGTCGTGACAGCTCGGGAAACGACGTCGACATCGAGCACAGCGGCACCGTTCTCAGCGTGGGGGCGGCTTCCGGCGACTGCGCCCGGGAGGTTGAGATCGAGGGCGACGAGCGGGCGTCGCGCCGGGTGGGCTGGAGGCTCACCGATGCCGAGGGCAACGACTTGACCCCCGACTTCGACGTCGCGGTGGGCGACAGCGTCGCGCTCTCCTACCGGTACCGGATGGTCTGGGGCGACGTGGCCGGGTTCGTGCTCCAGGGCGGCGACGGCAGCCTGCTCGCCGCCGCCGACGAGGGCGCCTGGGGCAACGCCCTCGACGACGGCGACGTGCCGGGGCTCACGGTGACGCCGGGCGAGGTGGTGGCCACCGAGTCCACCGACTGCGAGCCCCTCGAGGGGCACACGCTCGTGTTCGAGGGCGACGACACGGTCGAGATCGAGCCGGTCGCCAGCGACACCGTCACCGTGGGCGGCGCCGCGTTCACCGCCTACGGCCTCCGAGCCACGTCCTGGGGCGAGGGCAACGGCTGTGGTGTCACCGACACCACGAGCGTGTACGCCTGGGCGGTCAGCCGGTAGGCCCGTGCCAGGCCACCCGGTCGCCCTCGCGGGCGGCGAGGCCACGGTCGACGAGCGCGACGACCCGGGCGCGGAGCCGCTCGTCGACCTTGCGACCAGGGCGAGCAATCCCGAACAAGCGCGCCACCTCCCGCACCAGCGCGGCCTCGTCGAGCGAGAGCGCGTGAGACAGCGTCCAGCACAGCGCCGCGTCGAGCTCCTCGGGACAGATGGCCTCCACGTCGCGGATGCTTCCATCCGGCGCCGGCCCGCGGATGGCCGTCCACGCGGCCGGGTCGGCCCCGGGCGCCCAGGCGAAACCGTCGCGCGTGACCAGGCCGGGCACGGCCTCGATCACCCGGCGACGCACCCGGTCCGTCACCCGGCTGATGCCCCAGGCGGCCGATACACGGCGACACAAGCCGTCGACATGGATCGGCGCTTCCTCGGCGATCACCTGCTCCACCTGGGCGCGGAGGCGCGCGGTGGAAGCGGACTGATACATGGCGTCTGTATCACCATGTTTCAGCGCTGCGAGGGTCGCCACACGGTACGGGACGACCGGACTGCTCGCGGCCACCGGCGTGGCCACGGCGGGAAGACTCGCGGGTGCGAGGGGCGCCGGGGCGGGCGGGGGCGGCTCGGCTCGCGCCGCTTCCAGGGCCGAGCGCAGGGCCTCGGCCTGACCCGCCCGGTCAAACCACCAGTCGGTCGACCACACGCGGTGCAGCCGCCAGCCCAGCCCTCGCAACACGTCTTGCCGGAGCCGGTCGCGGTCGCGGGCGGTGGCGGCGGCGTGGTAGGCGGCGCCGTCGCACTCCACCCCGAGGAGGTATTCCCCCGGGCGGTCGGGATGAATCACCGCGAGGTCGATCCGATAGCCACCGCAGCCCACGTGCGCGTCGACGCGGTAGCCGAGCGACACGACGGCGTCGTGTACCTGTCGCTCGAACTCGCTGCCGAAGGGGGCGGGGTGCGGGGGCCGGGGGCCGAGGCTGCCCCGCTCGGCGGCATAGGCGAGGAAGGCCTTCAGGTGCTGCGCGCCGGTGGCGGTGGTCCGGGCGAGATCGATGTGATCGGCGGTCATCGTGGAGAAGACGTGCAGCGCCCGCCTCGCGCGGGTGACCGCGACGTTGAGCCGCCGCTCGCCGCCCTTGCGGTTGAGTGGCCCGAAGTTCATCCAGGTCTTGCCGCTCTCGTCGGGGCCGTAGCAGATGGAGAAGAGGATCGTGTCGCGCTCGTCGCCCTGCACGTTCTCGAGGTTCTTCACGAACACGGGCTCGAGCAGCTCGTCGCTCCAGTGGGCCTCGATCTCGGGGAACTCGCCGCGCGCGAGGTCGAGCAAGTCCTGGACGAGCGTCTGCTGGGGCAGGCTGAAGGTCACCACGCCGAAGCTCCGCGCGCCGGGGGCCGTGGCTCGCAGGGCCTCGACGAGCCAGCGCACCAGCGCCTCGGCCTCGGCGCGGTTGCTCCGCGTCTT
This sequence comes from Deltaproteobacteria bacterium, assembly GCA_016875315.1. Classification (GTDB taxonomy): domain Bacteria; phylum Myxococcota_A; class UBA796; order UBA796; family SXON01; genus SXON01. The sequence goes on from VGRQ01000504.1 coordinate 2,863, forward strand.
GCCCTTGTCGTAGCGCCCGGCCACCGGGTGCCAGCGCAGGCCCAGCTCGCCGTCGCGCCCGCGCGCGGCGGGGAAGACGTCGAGCCGGTTGTCGTAGTAGTGCCGGTTGGAGAAATCGATCAGCGCCTCGTGACGGCTGCGGTAGTGCCAGCCGAGCATCTGCTCGGGCAGGCGCGCGGCCAGCGCCTCGTCGAGGATGCTCTCCATCTCCACGATGTCGTTGTCGTCGGGCAGGAGCGCGTCGTCGCTGTCGCCGAGGTCGCGCGTGAAGAAGGCGGTGGGCGGGAGTTGCTTGGAGTCGCCCACGATCACCACCTGGGCACCGCGGGCGATGGCGCCGATCGCGTCGTGGGTGCCGATCTGCGAGGCCTCGTCGAACACCACGAGGTCGAAGGGGCGACCCCCGGCGGGGAGGTACTGGGCGATCGACAGCGGGCTCATCAGCAAGCAGGGCTTGAGCCGTGGCAGCAGGTTGGGGATGGAGGCGAGCAGCTTGCGCACCGGCAGGTGGGCGCGCTGTTTCTTCACCTCGCGCGCGAGGATCCCCGGCTCCGACGACTCCGCCATCCCGGCCCGGGTGGCCGGGCGGCGCGCGTCGAGTCGCGCCAGCACGCGCTGCCGCCCGAGGAGGATGTGCGCCCGGTCGGCGGCCTGGAAGCGGGCCACGCGGCGATGCTGCTCCTGTCCCTCGAATTCGCGGAGCGCCGGCTCGGCGTCGCGGATGGCGGCGACCCAGCGAGAGAGGACCGCGCGCTCCCCGGCCGCCACCAGTTGCGTGGCCCGGACCTGCCCGGTGGCGTGGGCGCGCACCAGCGCCTCCAGCCCCTGCCGCTCCACCTCGCTCGCGGCGCGGCGGTAGAAACACCACCCGCGAAAGCGGGACATCTGTGCTGACAGCCCCACGAGGCGCGCCCGGTCGAGCCCCCCGAGGCCGAGCCGGCTCTCCGCCTCGGCGATGGCCGCGCGCAGGTGCTCGGCGCGATCGAGCGTGGCGGCGAGGGCGTCGAGGTCGCCAGCCGGGGCCAGCCCACCGAGGGC
>VGRQ01000505.1 GCA_016875315.1 Deltaproteobacteria bacterium
GGCCCCGGCATGGGCGGCCAGCAGGGCGGCGGCGGGCAGAAGTAGGCGGGGGAGGGTCCGGGCCGATCGGCGCGGGCCCTGGTCCTACAGGCTGTACATGATGTACTGCAGCGTGCGGATCATGTCCTCGTTGCCATTCCGCACCACCCGGAACGTGGAGTACGCCACCTTGCCGTTGCCCGAGTTGAACGTGGCCAGCAGCGGCACCGAGGAGAGCGTGTAGTCGGAGAGGCCGTCGCTGTACGGGATGGTGCCGGTGAGGTGTACCGACACGCTGTTCGCCGTGGTCTCGATCGGCGGCCACACCGGCAGGTCGTACTCGATCTCGATGTACTGCTTGCCCAGGTACTCGCTCAGCGACGCGTCGGTCACGGCGGCGTCGAGCAGCTCGTAGTCGCCCTTCTGGGCGTCGTCGGGCACCTCGTCGGCGCCCACGAAGTCGATCTTGTCGGGCCAGCCCACCTCGACGATGTCGTAGGACCAGTCCGAGGCGTAGATGTTGCCGCCGGCGTCGACGAAGGCCTTGATGTTGGCCATCACCGTGTCGGGCACGGTGTTGGTGTCGTCGTCGAGGTCGTAGATGACGCCGTCCTCGATGATGCCGCCGTTGAAGAAGATCAGGTCGTACTTGTTGAGCTCGTCGATGCTGGAGAGGAAGTCGACCAGCTCGGTCTCGTCGGTGCCGTTGACGGTGCGGTAGTTGACGAAGCCCATGTCGTCGAGCACGCGGCCGAAGTCGTCGTAGTCGCCGGTGACGACGACCACGTCGAGCGCCAGCGGGTCGAAGCAGTTGGGCTCCTCGAGCACCACGTCTTGTCCGTTGTCGACGGTGATCGCCTCGTCCATCAGCGTGTAGGGGCCGTAGGTGACGTACACCTGGTAGGACTCCTCGCCGGGGAGGTCGTCGATCGTCCAGTAGCCGTCGAGGTCGGAGAAGGCCTTGCGGGTGTCGTAGATCAGGCCGTTGTCGTCGTAGAGGTTCACGTAGGCGAGCGCGTCGGCCAGCCAGGTGCGTCCCGAGGGGTCGCACACCCGGCCGGTGATGCTGCCCGGGCTCACCACCTTGGTTTCAGGCGCGTCGTAGACGAGGTTCGACTCGCTCTCGCAGGCCACGGCGAGCACGAGGAAGGGGACGAGTCGGCGCATGGCGGTCTCCGGGCCGCGAAGTATACCCGAGACCGGGCGGCGGCGTGCCGAGATTACGACGCGCCGGGGGCCGCTGTGACACGCTCGTAGACCGCCTCCATCGCCGCCGCGCGCCGGTCCCAGGACTCCGAGCGCAGGAGTACCGGCGCCCAGTCGCGACGCGTGATGCGCGCCGCCTCCCGGACGCCCCGGGCGAAGTCCACCGGGTCGCCGTCGTCCACCGGCACCTCGCCGGGGAATCCTCGCGCCAGGCCCCGGCTCAGCACCACCGGCACGCCGCAGGCGAGGTAGTCCAGGAGCTTCACGGGGTAGCCGCCCGCCAGGGTCCGGGGAAGCGCCGCCACGTCGGCCCGCGAGATGAGTGCCCGGGCGTCGGCCCAGGAGCGCGCCACGCTCAGCGGCGTGCCGGGAGGAAAGCCGGCGGGGTCGTGGGTCACCACCCGCAGGCTCCAGCCGGGGAGGTGAGTCATGGCGGCGTAGAGCACGTCCAGTCGCTGGTAGGCATCGCTGTTGCCGGCGTAGACCAGCGTGTGTTCCTCGCGACGCGGCGCCAGGGGCGGGAAGTCGTCGGCATCGAGCCCCGGCGGGAGCACGGTGACATCGCGACAGCCCCAGCGCGCGTGGACATGGGCGGCGCCCGTCGACACGGCCACGGTGGCGCTGGCCAGCCGGGGAAGGGCGCGGTCGGCGGCGCGACCGAGTAGCGCTGCCGAGCGACGGAAGCGCGGGAGATAGGTGGGTAGTTCCTCGCCGAGCAGGGTGTGCCCGTGGTAGACCAGCGGGCGCCGGCGGGCCAGCAGCGCGGCAGCGAGGGCCTCGACGTGGTGCGCGTGGAACACGTCGGCATCCAGGCGCGACAGCATCGCGGCCATGCGCAGGTCGATCCATGGCTTGTGAGGGTCGGGGCCCGATCGCATCCGCCGGTAGCCCCGCGGCACCGGCACGCGGATCGCCTCCACGCCCGGGTCGCCCTCGCCGAGGTCGTAGGCCACCACCGTCACCCGGTGGCCACGCGCCTGCAGTGCCCGCGCGAGCCCTCGCACGTACACCTGCGTGCCCTGGTGCGACGGGAAGGGAGCGGCGAGGACGAAGACCAGCTTCACGGCTACAAGTAGCCGAGCGCGCCGAGGCGGTCACCGAGTCGTCGCGACTGGGCGGGGCTCAGCGTGCCACCGCCGGGCGCCGCCCTTGCGAGGGCCCGGGAGCGCGTCTCGGGCCAGAGCGACTGCCCCTCGACGTGGCCGGGCACCGGCTCGCCGAGGGCAGCGAGCAGCGTGGGGGTCACGTCGATCACGCTCGCCTCGCCGGCGTGGCGCTGGCCGGCGCCTCCGAGCAGCAGCACGCCCTCGGGGCGGTGGCTACCGTTCATCCCGAGCCCCTTGGCGCCGAGGTACTCGGCCGGCCCGAGGCGTCGCCACGTCGTCCCCGGGGGCACGCGGGCCGAGGGGAGCACGACGAGGGTGTAGCCGTCGCGCGGCGCGAGGTCCAGGACGAGGTCGGGGGCGCCGGGTGCCCTTGCCGGTCCCCAGAGTTCGTCGGCCTTGTGTACCCGGGTCACGACGGGGATGCCCTCGACCCGCCAGTCCAGGAGCGCGTCGATCACCTCGTCGTCGTCCACGTCGTGCCCGCGCGGGTCGCGCCCCTTCCGGTTGAGGTGGACGGTGGCCGCGTAGTTCAGCTCGTCAGACCACGCGCGGGTGCGATCGAAGTCGATGTCGCCGTAGCGGGCGATGGCCTCGGCCTCGCCGAGCAGCGCCGCGGGCAGGCGACGGACCAGCTTCTCGACGGGGAGCCGCGTCGCGAGCGCGCGGAGCCGGTCGCCGGGGGAGGCGAGGCCAGGGCGGAAGGCGAGCAGGCCGGCTGACTCCAGGTAGCGGTTGATGTACACCGCGAGGTCGCTCGCCCCGCCAAAACCGTGGTCGCTGGCCACGCATACCACCTGCGCCCGCGCCGCGAGCTCGCCCACGGCCCAGTCGAGCCGCCGGTACACGCGCGCGATCGCGTCGGCCATCCCGGGAACGTGCCGCGGCGAACGCGGATCGGCGAAGGCCCAGTAGTGGTGGGCGACGGTGTCGGACTCCCCGAAGACCACCGAGAACAGCGTCCAGTCCTCGCGGTCGAGCAGCCAGCGACAGAGGGCCTCCTTGCGGGCGATCTCGCGGAGCAGCCGGGGCAGCATGCGCGCGTGCCAGTCGCCGCCGGTGTGGCCCTCCGGCGCGCCGGCGAAGGCGAGGCCGCCGAAGCGGCGCAGGATCTCGTCCCAGAGCGCGCGCGGCTGGCAGTGCAGGGCCTCGGCGGTGGTGGCGACGGGGCTGTCGAAGCCGGAGATCATCACGCCGTCGACCGGCTCGGGCGGCCAGGTAGTGGGCATCGCCACCGAGCACACGCGATGGCCACGGTCGCTGAGCCACCTGGACACCGTGGGAACGCGGCGCTGGCCCGCATGCTGGAACTCCAGGCGGTACGACCCTGGGACGCGGCGAACGAAGTCGTAGATCCCGTGCCGGCCGGGACCGACGCCGGTGATGATGCTCGACCAGGCCGGGAGCGTCATCGGCGGCGTCGTGGATCGGAGGATCGCCCGCGTGCCCTGTCGCGACAGCGCAGCGAGGTTGGGAAGCTGCCCGCCGAGGGCGTCGATGATGTCGAAGCTGGCGCCGTCGAGGCCGAGCAAGAGCGCCCGCGCGCCCACGGCCTACTTGCCCGGGGAGGGGCAGGCGGCGCAGTCGGGACCGGCCAGGTAGCCGAGC
>VGRQ01000506.1 GCA_016875315.1 Deltaproteobacteria bacterium
TCGCCCAGGTCCACCGTGCGCGACTGCGTCGCGAAGCCGTCGGCGCTGACGGTCACCTCGAAGCGGCCCGGGGAGAGGGCGAGGCGGGCCTCGCCGCCGGTGGTGGAGACCGGCGCATCGCCCGCCCCGAGGATGGTGGCCGCCACCGGCTGGCCGGCCTCGTCGCGCACGCTGACGATCACGTCGTAGGGGCCGGGCGGGGCCACGACGACCGGCTCGATGACCACCGCCGGCGCGCGCTCGGCCCCAACGCCGTAGCTGGCCCGCAGGTACGCGCGGGCAGCCGCCGCGCCCACGCCGGGCGTGATCGCGGTGCCGCCGGCGATGTCGAGCGAGAGTCGCGACCAGGGGCTGAAGCCGGCATGGAGCAGCGCCTCGCCGGGGCTACCCGCCAGCAGCTCGCTGCCCGCGAGCGGTGACACCTGGAACCAGACCTCGGCCCCCGCGCCCACGCGCGAGGACGGCCGCCACGTGCCAGCCAGCGACAGTCGCGTCCACAGGCGAGTGTCGAGACCCTCGAGCGTGTCTCCGCCCTGGTAGCCAACGCCGAGGTCGACGCTGCCGCCCAGGCGCTCGCCCTGTCCGCCGAGCACGAGGTGGGTGGCGACGCCCGCGCCGCCCGCGCCCACGTAGAACTCGGGGTTGCCCGTGGGCAGGACCAGCTCCGCCACGCCATCGACGCCGAGCGCCCCGGTCACCTTGGCGCGGTGCAGTCCCACCGGCAGGTACACCCGCGCGTCGCCGAGCGTGGCGCCGCTGTCTTCCGGCTGGCTGTCGATGGCGAGCCACGCCGGGATCTCCACGCCCAGGCCCACGCGACCGAAGCCGTACACCATGCCGGCGTGCAGGCCGGTGGCGCTGCCGATGAGCGACAGGGTCTCGGTGTCGGCCGCGTCGACGACGGTGGCGGTCAGCGGCGACCGCGCGTACTCCATCGAGAGGCAGGTACTCCAGGACCCGCGCTCGGCGCTCCCGGGCATCCACGCGACCGACGGCGCGGCGGGGCCGGGCGCGCAGGGGACGATGGGCGCACCGTGGCCGTCCACGGCCAGGGCCGCTGTCGCGACGAGGAGCAGCGTCATCGGCGGCGGCGGGCGAGGGCGAGCAAGAGGAAGGCGGGACTCCCGGCCAGGGCGCCGTCGCAGGCACAGCCACCCCCGTAGCTGATGCTGGCGGCGCTGCCGTCGCAGTCCTGGTCGATGTCGTCGTAGGGATCGTCGGCGAGGCCGGGGTTGACCTGGGCGTTGTCGTCGTCGCAGTCGACATCGGCGGGGTAGCCGTCGGCGTCGGCGTCGACGTCGTCGCTCGGACCGGCGCCGGGCGTGCCGTCGATCGCGCCGATGTCGGAGCGACTCTGGCCGTCGGCGTCGGTACGCGCGGGGTCGCCGGCGTCGATGGCGGGGGAGCCGTCCTGCAGGCCGGGCTCGGTGTAGCAGGCGAACGGGTCGAAGGCGTCGACCAGCAAGGGATCCTGGCCGGTCACGTCGTTCGCCCCCCAGCCGGTGGGGAAGGCGACGAGGGCCGTGGGACTCGCGCCGTGCCAGAGGTTGTAGTCGCCCTCGGCCCCCTCGGGAAAACTCGCGAGGTCGAAGTAGGCGATGCTGTCCTGCACCAGGTTGTTGACAAACATCAATCCGGTCGTGTCGCCGGCGTACAGGGCCTGCGTGTCGTTGGCCACGAAGGTGTTGTCGATGATCTCGAAGTTCGAGCCCTCGACGCCGGTGACGTCGATGCCGCCCGACCACAGGAGCGCGCCGCTCCCCTCCACCCCGGTGACGACGTTCGTCTGGAACAGCACGCTGCTACCCGTGGCCACGACGAGGCCGTCGAAGTCGACGAGCCTCGCGCTGCCGCCGCAAAAGCGGTTGCCGGTGACCGTCAGGCTGGTGTCGTAGCCGTAGATCACGCCCATGCTGTCGTCGGTGGCGCCGATCAGGTTGTCCTCGACGTGCATGCTGCCGTCGAGGCGCTCGAAGATGCCCTCCGGCGCCCAGGTGCACCCCGTCACGAGGAGGTCGCCCCGGCCCTCCACGATGCCGTCGAAGCCGGTGCGCCCGCCCGCGAGCGAGCACTCGCTGAACACCAGGTCGTGCCCGCCGAGATCGGCGTACACGAGCGATCCCCAGGCGCCCGAGTTCCCGGTCATCTCCACGCCGGTGAAGGTGCCGCCCGCCGACGTGAGCTGCAGCGTGGCGCCGGCCCGAGAGCGGTTGTCCACGAAGGCGGTGTCGAGCACCGCCACGTCCTCGCCGTACACGTAGAGCCCGGCAGCCTCAACCGACACGTTGTCGCGGACCATCGAGTTGTGAAGCGTGAAGTTCACGTCGCCGCCGCCGTTGTACACCTTGATGGCGCCGGCGGTGTTTCCGTAGAATTCCGAGCCCGACAGGGTCACGGTGGTCTCGGCGGTGTAGCTGTAGTGGGAGAAGCCGCGGCCGGGCGTGTCGCGAATGACGAGGCCCTCGGCGCTCACGCTGGTGTCGAGTACGAGGATGCCGTGGTTGGCTGAGGTGGCCACCTCCACGTCGCGGAGCACCACCTCGCCGAGGGCGAGGCAGAGGGCGCAGTAGGCATCGGCCCCGAAGTAGGCCCCTGGGTACTGCACGCCGCCGGTGATGACGGCGCCGGTGATGTCGAGCGTGGCCGAGGTGCCGTACAAGGGCGGCAACTCGTAGGCGGCGCCATCGAGGGGCTCGAAGGCAAGGGACTCGCCGGAGACATCGACGCCGACGCCGTCGGACGCGTAGTCGGAGGCCACCTGGATGGTGTCGGCACCGGGCGTGGCCGCCGCGTCCTTGACGATGTCGGCCAGGCTGTCGCCGGCCAGGAGGGCGAAGGTGTCGGCCAGCGCCGACAGGGGAAGCAGGAGTACCACCACGCTCAGGCTACCCCGGCCGGATACAGGTCGCGCCGATCGTGTTCACCCCCAATGAAGCCATCGACATCTGGATCGTCGAGCGTGCCCTCGGCCAGGGCGGAATGGGCTCGGTGTATCGCTGTCACAACCGCGACGCGCGGCGCATCCTCGCGGCGATCAAGGTGCTCGATTACGGCCTCAAGCGCAGCCCCAAGGCCCGCGCGCGCTTCGTTCGCGAGGCGGAGATCCTCTGTGCCCTCGACCACCCGAACATCGTCAAGGCGCGGAACGTGCGCCTCGACGTCGACCCGCCCTACATCGAGATGGAGTTCGTGGAGGCGACCAGCCTCGAGCGCCGCATCGGCGAGGGTCGCCTCGACGCGCAATGGGTGCTGGGCGCGTTGAAGCAGCTCGCGGGCGCGCTCGAGTACATGCACGGGCGCGGCATCCGGCACCGCGACATCAAGCCCTCGAACGTGCTCGCCCGCGACGACGGCACGGTGGTGCTCGTGGACTTCGGCATCGCCACCGAGGAAGACGGGTCCACGCTCACCGACCAGGGATCCGCCATGGGCAGCGTGGCCTATGTCCCGCCGGAGTGGGTGCTGCTGTCGCGACCCGATCCCGTGAAGTGGGACCTCTACGCGCTCGGCGTGGTGGCCTACGAGGCGCTGTCCGGCCAGGCCGCCTTCGAGACGCCGAGCGGCGGCATGAATGCCCAGCGTTTCCACCAGGTCTTGCAGGCCAAGCAGAACCACGCGCCGCTCGACCCGGGGGGGCAGGTGCCCGTGGGCTTGCGGGCGGTGGTGCGCGACCTCACGCGGTCGAAACCTGAGGATCGACTGGAAACGGCAGCGGAGCTGTCACGACGGCTTGGACTTGTCGATCTCGCCCACGTCGACCCGGCCTTCCGCTTCTTCGATGCCGGGCCGGCCGAGCGGACGATCGTCCCGGAGTCGGAGCTCGGCGGGGGGAGTCTCCCGCCCGAGCCGGGCGAGTCCCCCGTGCCCGCGCGCCCGCGGCCGCGCGCCCCGC
>VGRQ01000507.1 GCA_016875315.1 Deltaproteobacteria bacterium
TGCCGCCGGTCGGCTGGGTGCTGCCGTCGGGGTCGGGACGCGGGGCAGCGTGGGCTCGGGCGCGTCGAGGGCCGCCAGGTCGGTGCCCTCGTCGACCAGCGTCTTGCTGTTGACGAAGGCGTCGTCGTTGCCCGGCTCGTCGGCGATCCGCGGCGGTCGAGGCCTGCGCGCGCCCCCCTTGGTGAAGGCGACCTCGTGGGTGTCGGGTGCGCGGACGCGCGGAGGCGCGGTCTGCACGTCGGGCGGGTCGACAGGCACCACCGGGGGGATCTCGGTGACCTCGCCGTTGGTCCTCGCCTCGCCCAGCGTCGGCTTCCGGGGCGCCGGCACCGGGCCGGTGATCGAGTCGAGCGCGCTGTCGGGATCCTCGTCTTCCTCGGCGCGGAAGGTGAGGCTGTCGAGCGCCTGGCGCAGCTCGTTGAGCGAGGGGCGCCGTGACTTCGCCTTGGGCGCGGGCGCGGGCGCCGCCGGTGGCAGCATGGGCAGCATGAGGAAGCGGAAGCCGCCGTCGCTCACCACCTCCAGCTCGTGCCACCGGTCGGTCTCCACGCGCTCGAGCGTGCCCTCGTCCAGGCGCGAGAGCTGGTGGCCCTGGCGGGCGCGGCCACCGTCCCACACCAGGATGAAGCGCGTGGTGCGGAGTTGCTGCATCGACAGCCGCTCCTCGATGCCCATCTGGCGCGCCGGGGGATCGATCAGCACGCCGGGCCGCGCCACCCGCAGGATGCCCTTGCCATCGTGGACCTCGAAGCGCAGCGTGAAGGGGCTCTCGCTCACGCCGAGCCGTCGCAACCATAGGCGGAACTTGGGGGCCTGGGCCTGGGATTCAGCGGGCGGCATCGGCGGGGCGCAAGTGTATCGCGCATCGCCGCGACGGTGTGACCGCGGTCGAAGGGGCGTTGCCGCGGGGGCACGCCGTCACTACGATGGCGCGCAACACGGGAGTTCGTCCATGGGGGTCGCGCGCAACCTGATCAAGGGCCTGAAGGACAAGTTCCTCGACCGCTGGGGCGAGAAGATCGTCACCAACCTCGGCGACACCTCGTCCGACGCGCCCAACAAGTTCTCCGAGCCGAAGCGCAACCTCTACGAGGAGATGGAGAAGGAGGGCAAGATCGACAAGAAGCCGGGCGGTGATCGGTAGCCGTTCCTGGGTCGCTGCGCCTGCCGCAGCTGCACGTGCTGCAGCGCCGCGCCGGACACCGTGACGTGGCGAAGTTTTCTTTCTTGGCACACGCCCGCCTTGAAACAGAACTCCACGGAAGTGTTTGTTTTCGCCCTCTCCAGGACGGGGCGCGAGATGCCGTCACACGGGCTGTCCCATCCCGGGGCGAGGAGGAGGAAGACCATGGCACTCACCGTCAACAACAACGTCGCGGCGAACCGCGCAATGACCCAGCTTGGCAAGACTGGCCGCGCCCTGAACGGCTCGTTCTCGCGGATCTCCAGCGGCCTCCGCATCAGCAAGGCCGCTGACGACGCCGCCGGGCTTGGCGTGGCCGAGAACCTGAAGGTCGCCTACAAGTCGGCGAGAGTCGCCGAGCGCAACATCGGTGATGGCATCTCGATGATCGCCGTCGCCGAGGGCGCGACCTCGGAGGTGGGGAGCATCCTCGGCCGCATGCGCGAGCTGGCAGTGCAGAGCGCGTCGGAGACGCTCGGCGACGACGAGCGCGCCTACGTCCAGGACGAGTACTTGGCGCTCGCGTCGGAGATCGACCGCATCAGCGCCGTCACCGAGTTCAACGGCCAGGCCCTCACCGATGGCTCCTCCGCGTCCATCGGCGTCCAGGTCGGCATCAACAACACCGCTGACGACGTGGTCGACATCACCCTCGGCGACCTCGCGTCGGCCACGCTTGGCGTGGACAGTGGCTCCATCGACCTGAGCAGTTCGTCGGCCGCCTCGACGGCCCTCACCGGCATCGACGCGGCGATCGAGATGGTGAGCGGCTACCGCTCCGACTACGGCGCCGCGGAGAACCGCCTGGGCAGCGCGCTGAACAGCCTGGAGGTGTACGCCGAGAACACGGCCGCCGCCGAGAGCCAGATCCGCGATGCCGACTTCGGCTACGAGTCGTCCGAGCTGGCCAAGAACCAGGTGCTGCAGCAAGCGGGGGTCGCCGTCCTCGCGCAGGCGAAGAGCCTCACCCAGAACGTGGTGCAACTGATCCAATAGCCAACAACTACGGGCGCGGGACCGTCGGCCTCGCGCCCTTCCCCCAACCAACCGGAGTGCCCACATGACCAGCCAGATGCAGGGGCGCAGCCTGCCCCGAAACCACCCGGACTACGGCCGCGGAGAAGTCACCATCGGCGACGAGGCGACCGAGTTCGACGACGCCAGCGCCTAGCTCGCCGACGCGGCCGACCGCGCCCCGGGGAGCCTGCCGATGCTGCCACAGGGCGCGCAGGACGCGCTCCTGCTCTCGTTCAACCCGATGGCCAGCTTCGACCAGATCGCGGAGGTGATCGAGCGCGACCCGGTGCTCGCGGCCGTCGCTCTGCAGAAAGCGAACCACTTCCTGTTCTCTCGGCGGTGCGGCTCGCTGGCGGACACCCTCGTGCGCCTCGGCATGCAGGGCGTGCGCGAGGTGGTGCTCACCGCGGGCGCGATGCGCATCCTGCGGACGCCCGGCGATCCCGAGATCGGGCAGTGGTTGCGCAAGCGAGCGGAAGCGGCGGCCCACGCGGCCGCGGTCATCGAGCTGGTACGTGGTTCTCACCGCGCGGAGGCCTACACGGCGGGGCTGCTCCACGACATCGGCTGGGTGTATGCCTACGGCATCATCGCTTCGCACCGCGAAGGCGCGCGCCCCGCCCTGTTCTCAGACTCCCGGAAGACCCGAGTGGTGGTGCGTCGCTGCCACACGGCGCTCGGCGCGCGGGTCGTCACCCGGTGGGGACTCCCGGCGCCCGTGGCCGACGCCGTCGCCGCTCACCACGCTAGCGACGGCTGCGCGGGGGGCATCGCCGCCGCCACCGTCCGCGCCGCGCTGGAGACGCTCGACAGCCTCCGCGTGTACCGGGAGGGCGAGGGTTTCGAGCTGACGGCCCTCGCGAGTCTCGGCCTGTCGGGCGACGCGATTGCCGCCGTGCCCACTGCGGTGTTTGGCACGCTCAAGCGCCTGAACCTGGTACAGGACCGGCGCGGCGGGAGGGGGCGCCCGACGGGCGCGGCTCGGGAGCGGCGGCGCATGAGGGGCCTGGAGGCCATCGAATAGCGCGCGGGGGAGGGAAGCGGAGCGCACGGGGGAGGTCGGCGAAGCCCTCCCCCAGCCACTCAGCGCAGCGACGCGCAGTAGGTCGACGTGTTGTCGAAGTAGTCGTGCATCGCGTCGAGAATGGTGTTGGTGATGAGCGGGTCGTCCTGGTCGGAGTCCTGGGTGACGCCGAATTGCCGCCACATGCCGTAGACGTGCACCACGCCATCGCTCGACGGGTAGAAGACCTCGATCTGGTAGTCCTGCTCGAAGTGCATCTCGTCCTCGTCGCAGGCCGCCGGCTCCGGGGCCCAGGTGCGGGTGGCGTAGGCGGGGGTGTCCCACTCGCCCTCGACGCGCTGGACGCCACCGTGGATCGAGGTGGTATAGCCGCCGAAGAGCGGGATGCTCACCGAGTACGTCGTGTCCCAGTAGAGGATTGGCGATTCACCTGAGAAGTAGGCCTCGTCGTCGGTGGTGTAGGTGCGCTCGTAGGCGGTGTAGTTGTCGGGGTAGACCTCCTCCTGGTGGAGGTTGGTCAGCGCCTTCTCGAGCTCGCCGTCGGAGCAGTCGAGCACGTCGACGACGTAGAAGCCGGTGGCCTTCGCCGGATCGGCGTCCCACTCCACGTCGACGAGATCCGCCTCCTCGGCCCCGAGGTCGGTGAACGTGCCCTGTAGCG
>VGRQ01000508.1 GCA_016875315.1 Deltaproteobacteria bacterium
TCGAGCCGCGGGTGGGCGAGGCCTGCGTCGCGGGCCGACCGCTGGGCGTGAGCGCCGCGCCCGTGACCAGCGACGTCGCGGAAGCCGCGGCGATGGCCGCCGAGCGGCTCGTGCCGGGCCTCAACGCGGTGCGCAGCGAGTACGGTCGCGCCCGGGGGGTGCGCGACATCGACAGTGTCGAGCTCCGGACGTCCTGCGAGTAGAGTGCCGTCACGACGAGAGGGGCCGCCTCGGAATTCCTGGGGCGGCCCCTCAAGTCTTTTTGCGCCGCGTCCGATGTGATTCTTGTCCCGAATCCACGGGACACGGAGGAAAGAACCCATGCGTATCTCTGCTGTTGTCATCGTTCTCGCGACCGTCGGCTGCGACACCGAGGACAGCTTCGACTTCGACTCCACCAGCGCGGCCCTCGCCTCGCCCACCATCACCGTCAACGTCGCTCCGATGTCCGCCTCCCAGGTGTCGGTCATCCCGGTGCGCTTCGATGGCGACAACGTGGTGTCCTGGGCCGGCTCCGCGATCGCCAGCGGCGACGTGGTGGACGGCGTGGCCACGATGACCCTGCCGTCCCGCGCGCCAGGCCGTCACATGAACCCCGCGGACCGCAAGGCCCCGGTCACCTACGCCGTCTTCGCCCGCAGCGTCGACGCGGAAGGCGTGGCCTCGGCCTACGTCGGCGTCGGCTCCGCGACCGTCACCTACCTGCCCACCAAGAAGGACGGCAACGCCCGCGGCTGGTACGTCACCAGCTACGACAAGGACGGCGAGCTCGACTACGGCAGCACCGACGTCGACATCGACGTGAGCGCCGCCATCGAGCCCACCGCGCAGGTCAGCATCGGCGGCAGCAAGGGCGACCTCGGCGAGCCGAGCGACTTCGAGTACCGCATCGGCATGATGAGCGACGAGGGCCCCATCGCCGGCTGGACCACCGCCCTCGAGGAAGAGTGGAGCCTCACCTTCAGCGGCGCCGTCGACGTGGAGCCCTCCGACGACATGGGCTTCCTCGCCACCATCGTCACCCCGGCCGTCTACATCGACGAGGACCAGGACAAGGAGATGGGCGCCGAGGACCCGGTGGTGGGCAGCCTGTGCAGCGGTCCTGATCCCATCGTCGCCATCCAGGTGGGCGTGGCCTACAGCCCGAGCGCGGCCTGGGCCGTCAGCAGCGCCGAGTTCGGCACCGGCTGGGGCATCTACGCCATGGGCGAGGGCGGCCTGCGCCACATCGAGCACGCCGAGACGATCACCTTCGCGGCCAACGCCGACTGTGCCAGCGCCGTGGAGCGAGGCGAGGAAGGCGAGGGCCAGTAGGCCTCGCGCGCTCCCCTCGACGATTCACTCGGCGAGGAACGGCAGGCCGGTCGGCTCCGCGAGGGGCGGCCGGCCTCGCCAATTGAGGTTCTCGAGCCCGTATAGATCGCTGAGGGCGGCGAGCTTCTCGGCGTAGCGCGGGTCGGTCGCGTAGCGGCCCTCGAGCGCCTCGGCGAAGGCACGCGGGTCCTCGCCGGCGGCCCGTGCGAGCGCGTAGCGCGAGGAGGTTCCCACCACCCGCGCGTGGTCGGCCATCGACTCCGCGAGGGAGTGGTAGCTGCGGAAGGGCGCGGTGCGCACGTGGCGTCGACCGTGGCTGTATTCCACGACCCGCCGCCGCTCGGAGCCGGCCGTGCCCTCGCCCTTCATGCCGAAGAGGTTGTAGCCCGGCGCCGACCGGCCCCAGCCACTCTCCAGGATGGCCTGCGCCATGGTGATCGACGCGGGCACGCCGAACTGCCAGTCACCCACCACCGCGCCCGGCGCGATCGCGCGCAGGAAGTCGCCCCGCGTGCCGCCGGGGAAGGCGGCCAGTCCCGAGGCCGCCTCGGCGCGGAGGGTGGCGGCCTCGATCACCAGCGAGCGCAGCGCCTCGCCGTCGAGCAGCGAGGCCGCGTCGCGCTCGCCCGCCGTGGCAAGCTCGGCGAGATCGGCGAGGGCATGGTCGACGACATCGATCCGCGCGCGAGCATCGGGCTGGACCCTCGCCGCGTCGAGGCGCGCGCGCATGATGGCGGCGGGTCCGCGCCAGCGAGCCGCTCCGACTTCCGCGAGGCCGGTGGCGCCTGGTTGTACCGCCGGCAGCGCGAGACCGATCGCGAGGAGGGCGCAGCGGAGGAAGGTCCCGAGTCGCAGCGGCAGGTCCAGGGAGGCCCCCCCAGTAACGAAAAGTCAGGTTCGAGCAAGAGTTGACACGTCAAGGGCGGGCTGCCGGGCAGCGTCCTGCACGCGTGAATACGCTGGCGGCGGCTGACGTACCGATGATCGTGATCCTCGCCGCCCTCGCCTCGGCCAACGCGGACGCGCAGGCGCCCGCGCTGCCCGTGCCTCCCGACGCGCGCTTCGCGCTCGCCTACTACTGCAACCCCACCTGCACCGGCGACGATCTCGACGCCCTCGACGCGGCGCTGGCGTCGATCGAGTCGAGCGACGCCTTCTCCGATCACGTGGGCGCCCCGAAACGGATCATGGGCCTCGGCGGCACGGACTTTGGCATTCCCGATGCCGACTTCGTCACCGCCTACGGCGTGGGCGTCGACGACCCCGCCGCGCTCGCGGCCTCGCAGATGGTGGTGCTGGCGTGGTTTGCCTCGCCCCGGGAGCAGGCGGTTGAGAGCTTCGCCGCGGCCCACTCCGCCTTCTCCGCCCTCGCCCGCGCCAACGGCGGCTGGGTGGAAGATCTCGACACCCAGAGCCTCTTCGGCGCCGAGGCGTGGGCCACGCGCGACCCGCGGGGGCCGATCGACCTGTGGTTCGTCATCGAGGACGACGCCGAGAGCGACGACGATCCTGCCGTGGCCGTGGCTACCCGGGGGCTGCGGCGCTACGGTGACTTCGAGCTGCTCGTGCCCGAGGTCGATGCCAGCGCGGCGGGCGACGTGAGCTGGGCCCTGAGCGCCATTGCCACGACGCTGCACCCGATGGGCGACGTCAGCCCCAGCGTGACGGTGGCAACGGAGAGTGCCAGCGGTGTCGCGACGCTGGAGCTCCTCGCCGCCCCGGCCGACGACCCCACCGCCGCCGTGCTCAAGGTCAACTTCGAGGGATCGATCACGGTCCCGGTCGAGGAGCCCCTGCCCGTCGAGGCAGCGGCTCCCTCCGTCGCGGCGCCCATCGCCTCGGAGGCCAGGGCGCCGGTGGCCGCGCCCACGACCCTCGCCGAGGCGCGCGCCGCCGTGCGAGCGGCCGTCGGCGGCCCGCTACGCGACGCCTTCGCGCGCGGCCTCGCCGACAACGAGGTGATCGCGGTGAGCGTCCCCTTCCGCACCCGCAACGGCGGCACCGAGTACCTCTGGGTCGAGGTCGATCGCTGGGAAGAGCGGGGCATGGGCGGCCGCCTCGCCACCGAGCCCCTCGACGTCAACGGCCTGCACGAGGGCGACAGCGTGGCCATCAACATGGTCGACATCTACGACTACGTGTGGAAGAGGGCCGATGGCAGCAAGGAAGGCAACCTCACGCGCCCCTTCCGCGACTGAACCGCCGGTAGGCCGCGGCGAGGTCGATCTCCTCCGCGCGACAGCTCCCCTCGCCTCGCCTCATCTCCGCGAGGAGCAGCTTCGTGCCAATCTCGGCCCGCCGGGCGAGGTGCGAGCCGGGCCGGCACAGCATCGACTCGCGTTCCACGCGAGTGACCACGCACACGCGCGGCGCGAGGCAGAGCCCGGCATCGACGAAGTCAGCCACGGTCGCGATCGACATCGTGCGGGCCACCGCCTTGTGGCGGTTCGGCGACACCGGCCCCTGCGCCGGGTCGAACCAGGGCGGGTTGGTGACCACGACGTCGGCGGGGCCCAGGCCTGGTGCCGTCCCCGGGCGCACCGTGAGGCGATGCA
>VGRQ01000509.1 GCA_016875315.1 Deltaproteobacteria bacterium
GTCCCACTCGAGCCGGCGGGTGCAGGTGATCATGCCGGGCGGCTAACCCGCGCGATAGCTGCGGCGGTCATGCGCGTCCTCGTCACCGGCGGAGCCGGCTACATCGGCAGCGTCGTCACCCGCGAGCTCCTCGCGGCCGGGCACGAGGCGGTGGTGCTCGACAGCCTCGTCACCGGGCACCGCGAGTCGGTGCCGGTCGGCGTGGCGCTGGTCGAGGCCGACACGCGCGACGGCGCCTCGGTGCGACGGTGCCTCCGCGATCACCGGGTCGAGGCGGTGGTCCACATGGCGGCGATCTCGCAGGTGGGCACGAGTGTCACGCAGCCGCGCGAGTACTACGACAACAACGTGCGGGGCGGGCTGTCGCTGTTCGACGCCATGCTCGACGAGGGCGTGGGCCGCGTCGTGTTTTCCTCCACGGCGGCGGTGTACGGCGAGCCGGAGCGCGTGCCCATCGAGGAGAGCGCCGCCACCCGGCCCACCAGTCCCTATGGCGACACCAAGCTGTTCCTGGAAACGGCTCTCCAGCGTTACGGCGCCGCCTACGGGCTGCGCGCGGCGTGCCTGCGCTACTTCAACGCCGCCGGCGCCCACCCCGAGGCCGGGGAGGACCATCGCCCCGAGACCCACCTCGTTCCCCTCGTGTTGCAGGCCGCGCTCGGCACCGGGCGGCCGATCACCATCTTCGGGACCGACTACCCCACCGCCGACGGCACGGCGGTGCGCGACTACCTCCACGTGGTGGATCTCGCTCGGGCGCACGTGCGCGCGCTCGACGCCACCGCCGAGCGCAGTTGCACCTACAACCTCGGCAGCGGCACGGGCTTCTCGGTGCGCCAGGTGGTCCAGGCCGCCTGTCGCGTGACCGGTCGCGACATCCCCGTGATCGAGGGCCCGCGACGGGCCGGCGACCCGGCGGTGCTGGTGGCCTCGTCGAGTCGTATCCGCGCCGAGCTTGGCTGGGTGCCGCGGCACGACGACATCGAGGCGATCCTCGACTCGGCCTGGGCCTGGACCCAGCGCCACCCCCGGGGCTACTGAAGGGAGCGACCGCCGGGGACTACTCGGCGCTGCCGGTGTCGACGGTGCTGTTGCCGGTGTAGTCGAAGTAGAAGGCCTCGATGGTGGCGCCGGGGCGCGGGATCGACCAGCCGTCGAAGATGATGCTGTTGTCGCCGCCGTCGTAGCGCCAGCCGTCCTGGTCGCGTCGAGGCACCACCACGCCGTCGACGGTGACCTCCATCGAGTCGAGCAGCGGCAGCGCCGAGAGGAAGAACTCGGTGCGCAACCCGAGCACGAGGTGGGCGAGGCGCTCGAGCATGCCGTCGGTGTCGGCGGTGCAGATCGACTCCTTCGCGCCGCCGCTCTCCGCCTGCGCCGCGAGGTAGTTGTCGCCGGGGTCGGCGGCGCCGGTGGCGCTGGCGCAGCCGGTGGGGGGGTCGCCCACCACCGCGCTCACCACCACCGAGCGTCCCGGGTGCAAGTCGCCCAGGTCGGCGAGGAACTCGCTGGGGTCGAGCTCGGAGTGGTCGTCCTCGTCGCTGTAGATCACCACCTCGAGGTCGGCCTCTTCCCGCGCGAAGTCGTTGTTGGCCGGGTCGGCCGCGAGCAAGGCCGACGCGAAGCCCGACTCCTCGCGCTCGCCCTCGATGCCGGCGGCCTCGATCGCCGCCACGAAGCTGGCGCTGGGATCGGCCGTTTCCTCGGTGATCAGTTCGCCGAGGAGCACGCCGGTGCCGCTGGTGGTGGTGACCGCCAGCCGGTAAGGCAGCTCAGCGGCCGAGAGCGGGGAGGCGAAGCTGGCGGCGCGCGCCGCGAGGAGGGCCTGTTCCTCGGTCATCGAGCCGGAGTCGTCGAGCACCCAGAGGATGTCGAGATCGGCGCCGCGATCCTCCTGGATCCAGCCATCGCGCGCGTTGCTGCGGGTGACATCGTAGTCGCTGCACGCGGCGAGGACGACGAGGAGGGCGACGCTGCGACGCACGGCGTTACTCTATCACCTCGTGTTGCTCCACCTTCTCGCTTGCTCGGGCCTGGTGCCGGCGCCCAACGCCGCCACGGTCACCAGCCTGCGCGTGGAGCCGAGCGAGGTGGAGCTCGAGGCCTGGACCGGCGAGCCCGCCAGCGTGTCGTTCAGCGCCATCGCCACCTATGGCGACGGCACCGAGGGTGCCCTCGACCTCGTGAGCTGGACACTCTCCAACGCCAGCATCGGCACCATCAGCTCGCGCGGCGAGTACGTGTCGGTCGACACCAACGGCGGCGACGCCACCATCACCGCCACCCACCTCGACCAGAGCGCGACCGCTGCGCTCTCCCTGCGCTACCGCGAGAACCTCTACGAGGGCGATCTCGACGCCGAGGTGGCCGCCGCCTTCGAGGCCGCCGAGGACGAGGCGGGCGAGGGCATCGAGCTGGTCTACCCACTCGACGGCACCGCTGTTCCGCGCAACCTGGCGGGCCTCGTCGTGGCCTGGGAGGGCATGAGCGAGGGCGAGGTCGCGCGCGTGCGCTTCGCCTCGGAGCGCACCGACGTGTCGGTCTACACCAGCAGCTCCAGCTGGGAGGTTCCCACCGACCTGTGGCAAACCATCACCGCCACCAACAGCGGCGGCAGCGTCGACGTGCAGGTGACGGTGGGCGACTGGAGCGGGAGCAGCCTCGACGACGTGCGCGCCTCGTCGCCAGTCAGCGTGAGCGTCAATCGCCTCGACGCCACCGGCAGCGTCACCTACTGGTCGCTCGCCGACGAGCGCATCATGCGCGTGCCCGCGGGGTCTACCGAGGCGGCGCCCTTCTTCCCCACCGACGAGTCCACCGAGTGTTTCGGTTGCCATGCCATCTCCGAGGAGCGGCAGTGGATGGTCGTCACTCACTACGGCGTGGATGGACAGTACACGGTGCTCGACGTGTCCAACCCCGACAACCCCGAGATCATCTACTGGCTCGACGGGAGCAAGCGCATGACGATGCGGGCGATCTCGCCCGACGGCAACTGGATGGCGGGGGTGCTCCGCGGCGCCATGCAACTCTACGACCTTCCCACCAACACGCTGGTCGACCTGCCCGCGCTCGACGGGGCCAAGTACACCCATCCCAACTGGTCGCCCGGGGGCGACGAGCTGGTGGCGGTGCGGGTGCTCGACGCGGCGAGGTTCGTCGACGACATGAACTTC
Source organism: Deltaproteobacteria bacterium (assembly GCA_016875315.1). Classification (GTDB taxonomy): domain Bacteria; phylum Myxococcota_A; class UBA796; order UBA796; family SXON01; genus SXON01. The sequence continues at coordinate 3,177 of VGRQ01000509.1, forward strand.
CACGACGGCGAGATCGTGAAGATCGGCTGGAACGGCACCGAGCTCACCGACGTCGAGGTGCTCGTCGAGTTGCAGCCCGGCTACAACCTGTACTACCCGGAGTTCTCCCCCGACGGCGAGTGGGTGGTGTTCAATCGCTCCACCGGCGACAGTACCTCCGACGACGACGCCGAGCTGTTCATCGTGCCCGCCGGCGGGGGGACACCCATCCGGCTCGACAACGCCAACGGGACGGGCGCCCTCGGCAACAGCTGGGCCCGCTGGGCACCCCTGTCCGACGGCGACCTGCTCTGGTTCGGGTTCTCGTCGCTGCGCAGCTACCCCGTGGAGGGAACCAGCAACCCGCAGATCTGGGTGACCAGCATCGACCCGGAAAAGGCCCGCGAGGGCGAAGACCCGTCAACCACGCCCTACTGGCTCCCTGGCCAGGACCCGGCGAGTGACAATCACGTGCCGCTGTGGTGGTCGCGCTAGTCCTGCTCGCTTGCGACGATCCCGCCGCCACCGGCGTGGGCGGGATCAACTCGTCCACGTTCCTCGCCCCCGACCTCGCCGTGGCCTGGACCTGGCGCGACGATGGCGACACCGGGGTGGTGCTCGACGACGAGAGCCTGTTGCGCGGGCGTCTAGACGAGGACGGCCGCGTGGAGGTGCGCCGGGGCGCTCGCTACGCCTCGGGCAGCGTCGCGG
>VGRQ01000510.1 GCA_016875315.1 Deltaproteobacteria bacterium
TGGCTCCTCGACGGCGCGCGCGACCTCGGCCCCGCGGGGGACGACGACACCTACGGCGCCGGCGCGATCGCGGCGGGCGAGGTCCCACCCGAGCAGTGCGGTTGCGCGGTGGGCACGCCGGGGCCACTCGCGACCCTGCTCGTGCTCCTGGGGCTCGGTCGATGGCGCTCCTAGTCCTCGGCGCCTGCGTCCCCGACGGCCTCGACGGCTTCTTCGTGCTGCTCCAGGGCAGCGTGGCCGACGAGGCCGGTGCCCCCGTCGCCGGTGCCCAGGTCACCCTCGCCAACGGCGACGGCGAAGACCTCGGCGAGGCGACGAGCGACAGCGAGGGCCGCTGGGCCTTCCCCGTCCACGGGCTCGCCACCGAGGGCAACCGGGTGGAGGCCGAGGTGAGGGCCAGCGGCATGGAGCCCGGGCGCGCGGGCTGGGACGTCAACCTCCTGAGCCCCGAGGTCGTGAGGCTGAGTGCCGGCCCCAACGAGACCTGGGAGGCCACGCCGCGCGTGCTCGCCCCGGCGAGGCTGGCCGCCGAGGGCGGCGGCCGGGCCACCGGCACCCTCACCGACCCGCTCGGCTACCCCGCCGCCGGCATCCCCTTCGTGGTGCAGCACGGCTGGGACGCCGGCGTGGGCGCCGCCAACGAGGCCAGCGGGGTGACGGGCGCGAGCGGCGAGTTCTCCTTCACCGTGGCCAGCGCGGGGCTGTACACGGTCTACGCCGCGCCCACCGGTGGCTGGGCGGGCACACGCTTCCCCGTGCTCGCGACGGCCGAGGGCAACAGCAGCCGGGCCACGATCGCCGCCCTCCAGGCGCCGGGGGAGACGTTGATCACCCTCACCTGGGCGAGCGAGGTCGACCTCGACCTGCACGTGAGCGGCCCGGAGACCGACGCCGAGGCCGAGGCCAGTCGCTTCCACATCTGGACCGACAACACCATTCACCCCGAGCGGCTGGTCGACGAGGACGAGTACCTCGCCGAGCTGGTGCAGGCGGCAAGCACCGGTCCCGGGCCCGAGTGCATCGCCGTGAATCGAGCGCCCGGCGCCGGCGAGCTGTGGATCAGCGTGGCCGACCGCGCCAACATGTCGGAGACGGAGAGCACCACCCTGGCCGAGTCGGGTGCCTTGCTCCAGTGGTGGAATGGCGAGGACATTCCACGATATGCCTGGGTCTCGCCCCTCGAGGTGGCCACCTCGTGGCGGGCGGTGGAGATCGACACGCGGGGGGGCACCGTCTACGCCGTCGAGCACTACGCGGTGGGCCTCGACCCCTCCGACGACGGCGAGTTCTGATCCGTCGGCCAGAAACACTGCTTGTCGCGAGGGCATCGCGGCGTTAGTCGCCGGCGCCCTTCGAGGAACCCCCCGCGGATGCGGCTGTATCCCGAGCGTCTTGTGGCCGATCTTTCCCGTCTTCCCGGGGCCGATCACAGCTTTCTGAAGCAGCTTTGCGCTGGCGACGGGGCACCGGTGCGTGCGGCCCTCGCCCGCGCCGTGGGCGACATTGGCACGCCCTTCGACATCCGGGCGATCGAGCTGCTGTCCTCGCTGGATAACCGCCGCTTCTTCCAGGGTTTCGCAGAGACGGCCACGCTCAGCCTGCTCCGCGCCGACGGCTGGAAACTGCGGGCGATGAGCGGCCCGGGCCCGCGGCTCGACGTGGGCAAGGGCAGCGGGCCCAGCTTCTCGCTCTCGGTGCTCGCCTTCCTGCACCAGACGCGTCCCGGTGGCGACGAGCAAACGCGCCGCCGCCTCGAGGCCGGCCTCGCGCGCGTGGCCTCCCGCCATCGCTTCGTGGTGCTCATCCGCCGCTGGCTGCCCCACGATGCCGACATCGAGCCGGTGCGCCGCGCCATCGAGATGTGGCTCGGCCAGGTGCAGGCTGGCACCTGGGAGGGCCGCTACGCCGCCTACGAGGACGACAAGGTCGCCCTCGAGTTCTGCCTCACCCGCGAGCGCGCCAAGGGCGAAGAGTCGCCGCTGGCCCTGGTGCTCGGTCCCTTCGCCGCCCACCGCGCCATGGAGGTGATCGAGCCCCGGGTGGTGCGCGAGCTCGACCGCCACGCGGCCGGGCCGTCCCGCGAGCAGCCCCTGGTGGTGGCTTGTGTCTCCGACCAGCCGTGGAGCATCAACGACGGCTACCTTCGCGACTTCCTCTACGGGCGACCGAGCCGCACGCTGGTCGACGGGGGAATCAGCACCTGGACTTTCGGCGACAACGGCGGGCCCTGCGCCTTCCGCGACCCGCTCTACGGCGCGTTCTCCGCGCTCCTGCTCGTCGACCGCGAGCCCTCGCGCCCCACCGCCGTGCGCGCCCGGGCCTTCTTCAACCCCTGGGCTCGCGCGAAGCTGGGGCCCGCTGACATCGGTGTCCGCGCCTTCGCGACCGCCACCGAGGTGGCCGAAGTGAGCCCGGCCGCGGCGCCCCCGACGCTGCGCTGGTACGCTGGGCGCGGCGAGGAATTCCCGATCGGATGACCCAAGTCGTTGTCACGGCCGGTGGCCTCGTGCCCGCCGGCATCGGCTGGATCGAGGTGATTGTCGGTTGCATGTTCTCCGGCAAGACGGAGGAGCTCATCCGTCGCGTTCGCCGCGCCCAGTACGCGCGCCAGGCGGTCGTGGTCTTCAAGCCGGGCATCGACAAGCGCTACTCGGAAGACAGCCTCGGGTCGCACTCCGGCCTGCGCCTGCGCAGCTTCCAGGTGGAGACCGCGGCGGAGATCCCGGCGCTGGTGGGAGATGCCCAGGTGGTGGGCATCGACGAGGGACAGTTCCTCGGCGGCGACCTCGTGGGCGTGTGCGAGCGGCTCGCCAACGAGGGACGGCGAGTGATCGTCGCCGGGCTCGACCAGGACTACCTCGGCCGCCCCTTCGAGCCGATGCCGCAGCTTCTTGCCGTTGCCGAGTACATCACCAAGAACCTGGCCATCTGCATGGTGTGCGGCAACCCGGCCGACCGCAGCCAGCGCGTCGTCAATCGCGACGCTAGGTTCCTCGTCGGCGAGGCGGATGCCTACGAGGCCCGCTGTCGCCGGTGCTGGGACCCCGACAACTTCGAGCCGCGCCAGGAACAACTCGGGCTCGGCCGCAACCTCAGCGAGGGCGACTAGATGGAAGGGACCTACGAGCGCGTTCCTAGCGAGGCCATGGGCCGCCCCGTCCACCTCTGGCGCTACGGCTGGTGGGGCGTGCCGGTGATCGCCTTCCCGAGCGCGGCCGGCTTCGCGCACGAGTGGCAGAAGGAGGGGATGATCGACACCCTCGGCCCCTTCCTGCGCGCGGGCAAGATCAAGCTCTACTGCCCCGAGTCCAACGTGGCGGAGGCCTTCACCAAGAAGGACGTCGACCCCCGCGAGAAGGTGGCCGCTCACGCGCGCTACGAGCGATTCGTGCTCGATACGCTCGTGCCCTACGTGCGTCGGGACTGCAACCTGCCCGAGGGCCGCATCGCGACCGTGGGTTGCTCGCTCGGTGGCCTCTACGCCGCGCTCTTCGCGCTCAAGTTCCCCGAGACCTTCGACTACGCCCTGTGCATGAGCGGTCGCTACGAGATCAAGCAGTTCCTCGACGGCCACGACACCGCCGAGGTGTACTTCAACAACCCGCTGCACTTCGTCCCCAACCTGCACGGCGCGGCGCTCGACCGCGTGCGTCGCAACACCCACATCGCCATGGTGTGCGGCACCGGCAAGTGGGAGGAAGGCTGCATCGAGGAGACCATCGCCCTCTGCGACGTGTTCGCCCAGAAGCGGATCCCCCACGAGCGCGACATCTGGGGCAACGAGTCGGCGCACCACTGGTCCTGGTGGAAGAAGCAGGTGGTGCACCACTTCATGAAACGCTTCGGCAAGTAGCGCCGGGCG
>VGRQ01000511.1 GCA_016875315.1 Deltaproteobacteria bacterium
GCCGAGCCCGCCGGCGCGCCGGCCCTCGGCGGCGAGCAGGCAGGCGAGCACCGCCATCGCCACCCCGGGCACGTGCATCGCCTCCGATCGTGACAGCAAGAGGGCCGGGGCCGCCAGCGACAGCGACAGGGCCGCCGCGGCGCCCGCCCAGCGCGATGCCGCCTCCCGGGCGACAAGCACGTATAGAAACACGACTGTGACACACGAGTACACTAGGTTACTCGTGAATACTGCTGCTGGTGTATCACCGAGTATCAGCGTGGCGGGCAGGCTGGCCACCGCGTAGCCGGGGCCATAGGGCGAGCCGCGAAGCTCGCCCCACGCGAGCAGGATCTTCTCGAACTGGGCGCCGGCCCCGTTGAAGGCGCCGGGCTCCACGCAGAGGAGGCGCACCGCGAGGGCACCGAGCCCCGCGAGCAGGGCCTCCCGCCAGGCCGACCGGGCCCTCCACGCCGCGAGTCCCATCGCGAGGATCGCGGCCGCGCCGAGGGCCCAGGGCAAGGCACGCCCATCGGCGGCGGGCGGAGCCACGAGCGTGTCGCCGCCCGCGACGGCGATGCGGCCGATCTTCTCGCTGCGCGCCGCCTCGTCGAGTCGTGTACACCACGGCGCCACGTCGACCTGGGCCAGCTCTCCCGTCACGAGGTCGGGGCGAGGGAAGATGGACAGGCCCCCAGCGGTGCAGAGCCCCGCGTGGACCGGGTCGGCCATCGTGAGCTCCACCACGAACTCGGCGTTGCCCTTCTGCAGCGTGTAGCGCTCGAACTCGGGATGGCTGACCACCGTCGTCACCGTGGCGCCGTCGATCACCTCGCCCATCGAGGCGAGCGCGCCCCGCTCGGCCCGCACGGGATCGACGGCCAGGGCCAGGGGGAGCAGCGCGAGCATGGCCATCCGGGCGCACGGAGCGGTTGAGCCCCGGCGCCGAACAACCTATACTGCGAGCTTCGGAGGTGTCCCATCCGGACCACCCTGCTCCTCCCCCTCGGCAGCGCCGCGCTCGCCCTGCTCCTCGCCGGCTGCGAGAGCGACGACGGCATCACCAAGTACAAGGAACCGCCGGTGGTGGCGATCGAGACCCCCACCGACGGCAGCGCCGTCAACGAGGGTGTCACCGTGTCGATGCGCGGGCGGGTGGTCGACGAGGCCTACTCCACCTCCCTGACGACGATCAGCGCCACCTGGGCGGTCAACGGCGAGCGGGTGTGCGACGGCGCCGTGTTTGCCGCCACCGGCCTCTCCGACTGCGACCACGTCTTCACCCGTGGCGAGGCCACGGTCACCCTCACCGCCATCAACCCCGACGGCCAGAGCGCCAGCTCCTCGGTCACCATCACCGTCAACAAGAACGAGGCCCCCACCGCCGAGATCGTCACCCCCGAGTACGGCGTCGAGTATTACTCCAACGGGCTCACCCTCTTCGAGGGCGCCGTCGCCGACGGGGAAGACCTCCCGGAAGACATGACGGTGGAGTGGACCTCCTCGATCGACGGCGTGCTCCCCTTCAGCACCAGCCCGTCGAGCGACGGCAAGACCACCGGCACCTTCGAGCTCACCGAGGGCGAGCACGAGATCACCCTCGTCGTCACCGACACCACCGGCCGCACCGGCAGCGACACCACCACCATCCAGGTGGTGGAAGGCAGCAAGCCCACGCTGGAGCTGGTCTCGCCGTCGTCGGGCGACGTGGTGAACTACGGCGACCGCGTGTACTTCGAGGCGCTGGTCGACGACCTCGAGGACGACCCGGCCGACCTCAGCATGGTGTGGGAGTCCGACCTCGACGGCGTGTTCTCCACCCAGGGCGCCTCGTCGTCGGGCGTGGCCGACTTCACCTACGACGGGCTCACCAACGGCACGCACACCATCACCGTGTACGCCACCGATGCCGACGGGCTCACCGCGCGCGACAGCGCCACCCTCTACGTGAACACCGCGCCCGACGCGCCGGTGATCCACATCGAACCCGACCCCGCCGGGAGCGACGACAACCTCACCGTGGTGCTCGACACCGCCGCCTACGACGCCGAGGGCGACGCGATCACCTACAGCTACGCCTGGTACCTCAACGGCGTGGACTCGGGGCTCAGCAGCAACCCCCTCCCCTCCACCGCCACCACTCGCGGCGACGTGTGGACGGTGTACGTCACCCCCAACGACGGCAACATCGACGGCCCCGCCGGGATGGACAGCGTCACCCTCGGCAACGGCGCCCCCACGCTCTCCAGCGTGAGCATCACCCCGGTGGTGGCCTACACCGACGACACGCTCACCGCCAACCCGAGCGGCTACTCCGACCCCGATGGCGACGCGGAGGACTACCACTACCAGTGGTACGTCAACGGCACCGCCGTGGCCGGCGCCACCGACAGCACGCTGGCCGGCACGGAGTTCGTGAAGTCCGACGCCGTCACCGTGGAGGTGTGGCCGTGGGACGGCTTCGAGGAGGGCTCGAGCGTCACGTCGGGAACGCGCACCATCTCCAACAGCCTGCCCACCGCGCCGAGCGTGGATGTCACGCCCAACTACCCGGAAGACGACGACGATCTCGCCTGCACCGTCACCGCCTCGTCGAGCGACGCCGACGGCGACACCATCAGCTACACCTACGCCTGGACGGTCGACGGCGTGCTGAGCGCGATCACCACCAACACGGTGGCGGCCTCCTACACCACCGACGGCGAGGTGTGGCTGTGTACGGTCACCCCCAACGACGGCACCGCCAGCGGCAGCACCGGCACCGACCGGGTGACCGTGGGCGACTACACCGCCCCCGACGCCCCCGTGCTCAACAGCCTCGACGGCTACCGCAACGAGACGAGCGCCACCGTCACCGGCAGCAGCGAGCCCTTCGCCAGCATCACGCTGTACATCTCGTCGTCGGCGGGTGTCACCACCGACACCGGCACCGCCAACGGCGCCGGCTCCTTCAGCTTCAGCGAGGGGCTCACCGCCGGCTACGCCTACAGCTTCTACGCCACCGCCAGCGACGCCTCGGGCAACACCTCCGGTGTCAGCAACGTGGTGAGCACCGAGGTGTGCGATCCGGTCGACGACTACGAAGACAGCACCAGCTACGGCGAGAGCTGCGCCGACCCGGTGATCGACTGGTCGACGCTGGCCGACGACGGCACCACCACCATCGAGTTTACTGGTAACATCCTAGATAGTTCAGACGAGGACTGGTACCTCGTGGAAACGAGCGACGCCTCCACCAGCGGCCTGAACTACTACCGTTTCCACGTGGAGATGACGGCGGGCACGTCCGAGTACGGCTTCGTCGTGTACGACGGCGGCTGCGGATCGAGCTACCTCGACTGCGGCAGCGGCTCCTCCTCCGACCCCGAGGGCAACGGCTACACCGAGTACGAGATCTACGCGGAAGACCAGGGTGATGGCAGCCACACCGTCCCCTCCGACACGCGCACCTGCGACGGCGGCTGGTACAACGACTGCGACGACCTCAGCTCCTCGTACTACATCCACGTGTTCCGCACGACCACCGGCTACTCCTGCCAGGAGTACACCCTCGAGATCACCAACGGGGCCTGGTAACTACCAGGGTGCCACGAGATCGAGGTTGAAGGGGCTGGCGTCGGTCTTCACCAGCCCGAAATTCTCGGCGAACCAGTAGGTGCCGTCGGGCGCGGGAGTGTTCACGCACACGCAGGCGAGGACGTCGGGAAACTCGCCGTAGCTGGTGGAGAGCGACTCGTAACGCTGGGGCGTGCAGGCCCCCTCGCCGTTGCTCGCCACCTGGCCGTCGTCGCTCCCGCCCACGGCGAGGACGGTGGGCGTGTCGCTGCCCTCGTCGCCCCACTGCCATGCCGCGAGGACGATGTCCTCGGTGTCGAGCTTCCAC
>VGRQ01000512.1 GCA_016875315.1 Deltaproteobacteria bacterium
TGGTGGAGAAGGGCATCGACGTCCCCGCCGTGGTGGCCGAGGTGGGGGCGCTCCTGGCCAACGCCGAGGCGCGGGCCCGGATGAGCGAGGCGGCAAAGTCGCTGGCGAGGCCGCGGGTGGCCGACGAGGTGGCCGAGTTGCTCAGGACAAAGCTCGGGACCTAGCCGCTGCAGCGGGACCCGTCGTTGCGCTCGTCGAATCCGATCTCGGCCTTCACCGCGGTAATCTGCTCGATGACCACGTCGAAGCAGAGCGCCTCGCCGTCGCTGCAGCGGCTGCACTCCGAGCCGAGCGCCTCGACCAGGTCGCAGGCATCGACATCGGGGCCCAGCGCGCCATCGAGCTCGCGGGTGTCGAGCTGGAAGCTGAGGGTGCCGTCGGTCCAGCCGAAGCCGTACTCGTCGAACACGCCGCCGAACAGCGCCTCGCGCAGCTGCGCCGGCTCGCCGCCGAAGGACGCGTCGATGGTGCCCGGCCCCGCCTCGAACACCGGGTTGGCGGTCCAGTCGGCCCGCGGGAACTCGCGGACGGCCTCGCAGGGGTCCTGGCGGCCGTCGTCGCCGGCGAGCGCCACGGCGAAGGTGATGCTCTCGGCCTTCTCGTCGCTCACGTACACCAGGACGTCGCGAGTGAGGAACTGGTCCTTCATGCGCTCGAGGCCCGAGGGCTCCACGATGGTCATGCTGCCCGGCTCGATGCGGTACACGATGCCCTCGAGCGCGACGGAAGTCTCCGGCAGCTCGTCGCCACCTGTCCCGTCGTCGCCCTCCGACGGCGGATTCTGGCCCACGTCGCCCGACGGCGCCGGGATCAGCTCGCCCTCGACCATGGGTTGCAAACCCAGCGCGCAGCCGGTGGCTGCGGGAAGAAGCAGGAAGAACGCCCACGAACGCATAGGGGCTCCACGCTTGGGTGACTTCTAGCCCACCTCGCGCGAGCTGTCAATCCATCCACGGGACAATGATCGCCGCCGACACCGCGGCCTCGTCGCCGGCGTCGAAGCCACCGGTCACGAGGAGGCTGCCGTCGTGCAGCGCCGCGAGCTGGCAGCCGGGGCGCTCCCGGTCGAGGCCGACCACCGGCCCGAGCTCGCCGCTCTCGATGTCGAACAGTTCGACCGTCGACTCGGGCTCGCCGCGCCCGCCGTCGACGAAGCCGCAGCCCCAGGCCTTCCAGTCGCCGGAGATCCAGTCCACCACGGGGCCCTCGACGCGCGGGCGCGTGGGCTGCGCGCGCGCCACCTCGTAGCGCATCGCGCTGGGGTTGAACTCGCGGGCGGTGGGGGCCGGTCGCCCGCTGGACCCGTCGAGCCCGCCGCCCACCCAGGCCGCGCCGTCGGCCAGCGGTACCAGCGCCATGCCGAGCCCGTACACCGCGGCCTCGCCGGCGCTGCCCGCCGTCAGCTTCTCGAAGCACTCGGCGGGCTCGAGGTAGGGCGCCGACTCGCTGGTGAAGGGCCACACGCCGGTGCTGTCGGCGTCGAGCCCCTGGACGAAGGTGCGCTCGTCGGCGAGCGCCACGCAGCCGGTCACCCGCGTCTCGTCGAGGTCGCGCATGGGAAAGCTCGACCAGGCCCAGCGCCCATCCTCGCCGAGCACGAGCATGTCGCCGTAGGGGTCGCCCTGGTGACCGCCGAAGACGATGGCCTGGTGCGCGGCGAAGCGCGAGGCACACGGGGCGCTGCGGGCGACGGGGAGGCTGGCGAGGGGGTAGGCGTTATCGGCCTCCTCGAGGAAGCCGGTGACCGTGGTGACCGGGGTCTCGACGCCCCCGGCAACCGTCGTCCCGCCGACGAACATCACCTCGCCGTCGTCGTAGGACAGGCGCGTCATGTCGCCGGCGTTGCCGGCGAGGTCGTAGCCGAGGCCCGCGAAGGCTCCCGTCGAGGGGTTGTAGGCCTCGATGCCGGCGTAGGCAGCGCCGATGCCCGGGGAGAGGCCGCCGGCGAGGAGCACGCGCCCGTCGCGAAGCGTGAAGCTCTGGTGCCGCGAGCGCGGCGCCATCATCGAGCTGGTGACCGGCAGGCCCTGGTTCACCGGCAGGAACACCAGCGGCCACTCGCGGGTGATCCCCGGCGCGAGGGTGATCTCCGCCGTGCGCCCCGCCGAGATCACCTCGCCGCCCGAGAGGCCGCTGACGACGACCCGCACCACGCCGAAGCCATCGAGATCCGGCAGCGACAGGGCTTCCTCGGGGTAGGAAAACTCGGCGGCGTCGACCAGCTCGTCGTGGCGGAGCACCTCGATGCGGACGGTGTCGACGCCGAGCCAGGGGTCGCAAGCGGAGCAGGACGTGGGGTTGACCAGCGCCAGCCGGAGCGCGCCATCGTTGCCGTCGATGTGCTCGGTGACGGTGCGCTCGCATGCCGCGAGAACCGCCAGCGGTGCCACTAGCCGCATCGCCGCGACCTTAGCCCGTGCGTTAGCGCGCCGCCCGATGACCGGCGCCGACCTGCCTTCCCTGCCCTCCCCCGTGCCCGGGGCGTGCAGCACGGCGTGGGTCGATCGACTGGCGGCGAGGGAGTGCCCCGCCATCACCGCGCGACGCGCGCGGCGGGCGAGGGAGAGCGGCGTGCCCCAGGACCCGATCGTGTGGGCGCGGGCGCGCGGGGCCAACGTGGAAGACGTGGACGGCAACGTCTACGTCGACCTCACCGCCGGCTTCGGCGTGGCTGCCGTCGGGCACGCCCATCCCGCTGTCACGCGGGCTGTGTCGCGACAAGTCGAAGTGCTCCCGCACGCCATGGGCGACGCCTTCGCCGACCCCACGCGCGTGGAACTGATGGAGGCGCTCTGCGCCCGCACCGGGATGGACCGCGTCATCCTCGGGCTCTCCGGCTCCGACGCCATCGACGCGGCGATGAAGACGGTGGTGATAGCGCGGGGCGCACGGGGGCGCCCGCTGCGGGTGTTGTGCCTCGCCGGCGGCTACCACGGGCTCGGCTCGGGTGCGCTGCCCAGCCTCGGCTACCTGCGCGCCGCGATGCAGGCGCCATTCGCCCCTGCCCTCTCGCTCTACGCCGACGTTGTCCCCTTCGACACCCCCCTGCCGAGCCTCTCGGCTTACGACGCGGTGATCCTCGAGCCGGTGCAAGGCCGGGGCGGGATGCGCGAGCTGGGCGAGGCGCGCCTGGGCGAGATCCACGCCGCGGCGCGAGGCCAGGGCGCGCTGGTGATCCACGACGAGATCTACTCGGGCTGCGGGCGCACCGGGGCATTCCTGTCCACCCCCCTCGCACCCGACCTGCTCTGCCTCGGCAAGGCGCTCGGCGGCGGTTTCCCCGTGTCGGCCTGCCTCGGCACGGCGCGGGTGATGGACGCCTGGGGCAACAGCGGCGGGGCCGCGATCCACACGCAGACCTTCCTCGGGCATCCCGTCGGCAACGCGGCGGCGCTGGCGACCCTCCCGGAGATCGACGCGCTGCTTCCCGAGGTGAGGCGGAAGGGCGAGGCGCTGGCGCGTGCCTGCGCCACTGTCCCGGGCGTGCGCCGGGTGACAGGCCGCGGCCTGATGCTCGGCGTCCACGTGGACGAGAGCCTCGTCGTCACCCGGCGGCTCCTGGAGCGGGGCTACATCGTCCTGCCCTGCGGCGAGAAGGCCGAGGCCCTGGGCCTCACGCCGCCCTTCGTGATCGCCGACGCGCAGCTCGCGGCCTTCGTGGCGGCGCTCGGGGACTGCCTGCGATGAGCGCCCGCGACGCCCTCCGCGCCCGCGTCGCGCAGGCCATCGAGGCCCGGGCGGCCCCCGAAGACCTGTTCCTCGATGTGTACCGCTACCAGCAAGCCACCAGCCCCCTCCTGGCCCGGCTGTGGACCGGCGAGGCGCGCGGCATCGAGGACATCCCCGCCGTC
>VGRQ01000513.1 GCA_016875315.1 Deltaproteobacteria bacterium
ATCCTGTTCATCGACCCCCCCTGGGGCGTCGACTGGTCGCGACAGCACACCAGTGCCGAGTCGCTGCCGATGCTCGCGCCGCTCCTCGCGGCGTCGGGAGGCTTCCCCGAGGTGTGGGCCAAGCTGCCGCCGTCGTTCGTGGTGTCGGCGCTCCCGGGGGCGCGCCCGGAGGCCTGCTACGGCGTGGCGAGAGGCGACGAGCGGCGCGTGAAGTTCTTGCTCCTGCGCTGGCGCAACCGACCCGCGGGCGAGTGATCCCTCAGCGCGCCCACACCCGGGCGATGTCGTCGGGCGCCAGCGTGCGCCACCGTCCCTCGGCGAGGCCCTCGCCGCGGAGCTGGCCGATGGCCACGCGCACCAGCCGCAGCGTGGGGAAGCCGACCGCGGCCGTCATCCGGCGCACCTGCCGGTTCTTGCCCTCGGTGAGTGTCAGCTCGATCCACGTGGTGGGGATCGACTTGCGGAAGCGGATCGGCGGGTCGCGCGGGGGAAGCTCCGGCTGCGGCTCGGGAAGGCGAACCCGGCAAGGTCGCGTGCGGTGACCCTGGATGTCGAGCCCGCCGCGACGCAGCCGATCGAGCGCGGCGGGCGTGGGCACGCCATCCACCTGCGCGAGGTAGGTCCGCGGGTGGGCCGTGCCCGGATCGAGCAGGCGGTTGTTGAAACCCGGCTCGTCGGCCAGCAGGAGCAGCCCCTCGGAGTCCTGGTCGAGCCGGCCCACCGGGTACACCCCTGGCGGGAAGCCGAAATCAGCGAGCGTGCGCTGGCCGGGCTCCTTGCGGGTGAACTGGCAGAGCACGCCGTAGGGCTTGTGGAAGGCGAGGATCACTAGGGCCAGGCGCTCACGGACACCCCCCGTTCGCGCCCCCCGGCGTGCCGTGGTCGGGGTGCCCCACCAGCGAGTCGTCGCTCCAGATGTCGCTACTGTCGGCGATACACCAGTAGTTCTCGTCGTCGTTGAGGGCGCTGTCGTAGGCGCCGTCGTCGAGCTCCATCGAGTAGGTGGCGGTGCGCGGCCAGTAGCCGCTGGCGTCGTCGTAGGTCCAGTGCACCTCGTCGATGCGCTCGGTACCGGCGTAGAGCATCACGAGGTCGTCGTCGCGGTCGAGGTAGAGCGTGGTGTCGTGGAAGCCCTCGCCCCACGCCGGGTCGGCCCAGGTGTAGTCGCAGGTCGAGGGCGTCGCGAAGGCAAGGTCGTCGTAGCAGAGCACCGCGTAGGCCCCTGGATCGAGACGGATCGCCGCCTCGGGGGGCACGAAGGTGCCGTTGCCGGCGATGTCGCCGAGGTACCAGCCGTCGAGCGCCAGCACCCTGGCGCTGGTGTTGTACACCTCGATCCACTGCGCGTAGTAGTTGGTGCTCGTGCCGCTGCCGCCGGTGTAGGGCTGCCGCGCGATCTCGGTCACGACGAGGTCGCCCTCGGCGAGAAAGTCCTCGTCCACCAGCACGTCGCAGTCCTCGTCGGCACCGTTGTCGGCCTCGGCCGCCGAGGGTGACACGGCGGTGTCGCCGTCGTCGCAATCGTCGCCCAGCAGCGCCTGCCCCGCCTCGCCCTCGCAGGCCTCGGTCCCCTCCCCCGCGCCGTGGCCATCGCCGTCGACATCGGCGTACCAGGTGGGGGCGTCGATCGCCTCCTCGTCGGCCACGCCATCGCAGTCGTTATCGCGACCGTCACAGCGCTCGGAGCGGCCTGGGTTGACGGTGCTGTCGGTGTCGTCGCAGTCGTCGGCGGTGAGCGCGTAGCCGCGGGGCTCGCGGCAGGCGGGGGTGGTGGGCGCGGCCACGCCGTAACCGTCGAGATCGGCGTCGTAATAGAAGGTGACGGCGTCGAGCGCGTCGGGCTCGTCGGTGGCGCCGTCGCAGTCGTTGTCGCGGTCGTCGCAGGTCTCGGTGGTGCCGGGGTACACGGCGGCGTCGCCGTCGTCGCAGTCGCCGCCCGTGGCCAGCGTGCCCTCGGGCTGGGCGCAGGCGGCCTCCCCCTCGTCGCTGCCATGGCCGTCGCCGTCGGCATCAGCGTACCAGGTGGCGCCGTCGACCGGGTCGTCGTCCACGGTGCCGTCGCAGTCGTTGTCCACCTCGTCGCAGGTCTCGCTCAGCGACGGGGCCCGGCTCGCGTCGCCGTCGTCGCAGTCGTCGGCCAGCTCGCTGTAGCCAGCGGGCAGCCCGCAGTTTTCCACGGTGGTGGCCGCGTCGCCGTGGCCATCGCCATCGAGGTCGGCGAAGTAGGTGCGGTCGCCGACCGTGGCTCCGTCGATGGTGCCGTCGCAGTCGTTGTCCTCGAGGTCGCAGAGCTCCTCGGCCCCGGGAAACACCAGCGCGTCGGTGTCGTCGCAGTCGTTGCTGCTCTCCACCCAGCCCTCGCCCAGCTCGCAGCGCGGCTCGCCCAGGTCGAGCTCGCCGTAGCCGTCGCCGTCGGCATCGGGAAAGTACTCGATGCCGTCGCCCGGCGAGTCGTCCACCTCGCCGTTGCAGTCGTTGTCGCGACCGTCACACACCTCGGTCCCGCCGGGGAAGCTGGTGGGATCGAGATCGTCGCAGTCGCCGAGCACGGTGCTGGTGCCATCCACCGGCGTGCAGGCCGACCACAGCGCCTCGCCGGCGCCGAGCCCGTCGCGATCGGTGTCGGTGTAGAGCAGCAGGCCGTCGGCCGGGTCGTCGTCCACCGTGCCGTCGCAGTCGTTGTCGCGACCGTCGCATAGCTCCGTTCCACCAGGAAGGACGGTGGGATCGACATCGTCGCAGTCGCTGTCCACCGCCACGCCGTCGCCGTCCTGGTCGTCGTCGTTGCCGTCGCAGTCCTGGTCGATGCCGTCGTACCAGGTTTCCCGCTGGCCCGGGAACACCGTCGCGTCGCCGTCGTCGCAGTCGCCCTCGCCGGGCGACACACCATCCTGGTCGGCGTCGGTCTCGGGGACGTAGGTCGCCTTCTCGTCGACCGGCGCGCAGGCGAGGATCGCGAGGAGAATCCCTACGGACAAGCCTCGTTCTCCCAGCCGGGCGTGCCGTACTCCACCGCGCTGCCGCCATCGTCGTACCAGGTCTCCGACGGGGTGAGGCACCAGTTGAGGTAGTCGTCGTTGTCGCTGGCGCTGAGCACCAGCGGGTCGAGCTGCATCGAGTAGGTGGCCGTGCGGGGCCAGGTGTCCATCGTGGCGTCGTAGCTCCAGGACACGCTGTCGATGGCCGTGGTGTCGAGGGTGAAGGCGAGCGTGTCTTCATCGCGCTGGAGGTGGAAGGTGTTGTCGACGTACTCGCTGACGTAGGTGTCGGCCTGGGTGGGATCGCCGTAGGCGTAGTCGCAGACCAGCAAGCTGTTGGCGTCGTTGGCCATCGCGTAGAGCTCGGTCTCGCAGAACACGGCGTAGTCGCCGGGGGCGAGCACCGGCGAGAGCGAGGGGTCGACGGCGAAGCCGTCGGTGCCCGCGTCGGTGTTGGAGCGGGTGACGACCCAGCTGGCGAGGTCGATGGTGACGGAACTGGCGTTGTAGACCTCGAACCACTCCGCGTCGGTGACGGTGGAGGTGCCTCCCATCCACGGCTGGCGGGCCACCTCGGTGACGACGATGTCGCCGGCGCTCACCCAGTCCTCGTCGACCCAGCCGTCGCAGTCCTCGTCGCGGTCGTCGTCGGTCTCGGCCACGCCGGGGTTGCGGGTCGCGTCGCCGTCGTCGCAGTCGCCGTCGAGGGTCACGGTGTACTCGCCGGAGGCCTCGCAGAGGAAGAGCCCCTCGCCCGACACGCCGTAGCCGTCGGCATCGACGTCGATGTAGAAGAAGCTGGCATCGACCGCGTCGCTGTCGGCATCGCCAGAGCAGTCGTTGTCGACGCCGTCGCACA
>VGRQ01000514.1 GCA_016875315.1 Deltaproteobacteria bacterium
CGGCACCGCCGCCGCCCACCAGGTGCTCGCCATCACGTCGCTCGCGGCGGGTCGTCCCGACGACGCGCTCGCCCACGTCGACGCGGCCATCCCGCTGCGCGAGAGCACCGGCGACACCGAGGGCCTGTCCGCGCTCTGGCAGGAGCGCATGGAGCTCTGCCTGCGCATGGGACGGATCGACGAGGCCCGGCGGTCGGCCGAGGCCCAGGTGCAGGCCGCCGCGCGCGGTCCCGACAAGGAAGGGCACGCGCACGCGCTCCACCAGCTGGCGCAGATCCTGCTCCAGAGCGGCGACGACGGCGGCGCCGAGCTGGCGGTGAACGAGGCCCTCTACCTGCTCGACCCGGGCACCATGGCCCGCGCGCGGTCGGCCTTGCACCTCATCTATAGCAACGTCTGGCTCGCGAGGGGCAACGCGGAGCGCGCGCTCGACCAGGCGCGCCAGGGCCTGCACATGGCCCGCGCGGCGAAGCACCGGGTGGCCGAGATCGACGCCTTGCACCAGTGCGGCGTCGTCCACGCGGCGGCGGGCGAGCACCCCGCCGCCAAGCGCGCCCTCGAGGAGGCGCTGGTGGGCCGCGAGCTGCTCAAGGACCAGGAGGGAAAGGCCAGCGTGCTGCGGGAGCTCGCCGGGGTGGAGCTGGCGCTCGGCGAGGGCAGCGAGGCCCTCGGGCACCTGCGCTACGCGGTGCGCAGCCTGCGAGAAACCGGCAATGTCCTCGGCGAGATCGCCATGCTCCAGACGCTCGCCGAGACCGCCGACCACTTCCAGCAGCCGGTCGAGGCCACGGCCGCCGCCCGCGAGCTGGTCGATGCCGCCGGGCGCGTGGGGGATCGCGAGGCGGTGGCGGGGGCCTACTTCATGCTCGCCACCCGCCACGCTGGGCTCGGCGAGCTCGGCGAGGCCGCCGAGGCCTTTCGCACCGCGAACGAGATCCAGGAGGTGCTCGGCCTCGCCCACGAGGCGGCGGTGAGCCAGGGCATGCTCGGCCAGGTGCTGGTCGCGGGCGGCAGCGTGCCCGAGGGGGTGGCGCTCATGCAGACGGCCCTGTCGCGACTGGAAGCGCTCAACTCGGAGGCCGCCGACACGCTTCGCGCCGTGCTCGACGAGGTAACGCCGTGACCGGGCCCCGCCGCGCCCGCGGTTACTCTCCCCTGTCTGTCACGCCCGAGTCGCGGGCGGTGCTCGACGGCGTGCTGGCCCAGGTGCGCGCCCGGGTTGCCCAGGGCGGCACGCCCGTGGTGGGCTTCGACCTCGACGGATGCGTGTTCGACACTCGCCCCCGGCAGGTCCACATCTTCCGCGAGCTGGCCTCGCGACGCGGCTACGACGAGCTCTACCGGGTGGAAGTGGAGCACTTCCGTGACTGGTCGCTGGCGAACTCGATGCGCAACGCCGGCGTCCCGGAGGCCTTCATCGCCGCCCGCGAGGCGGAAGTGCGCCAGTGGTGGGCGAGCCACTTCTTCACCACCGACTACGTGCTCTACGACCACGCCATGCCGGGCGCCGTCTCGTTCTGCCGCGACTGCGCCGAGGCCGGTGCCATCGTCGTCTACCTCACCGGTCGCGACATCAACATGCGCGCGGGCACCGAGGAGGCCCTGCGGCGCTTCGGGTTCCCCTACGACGACGCGTCCGCCGTGCTCATCACCAAGCCCAGCTTCGACATGGACGACACCGCCTTCAAGGAGAGCGCGCTGGAGGCCATCGCCGCGCGCGGCGAGGTGGTGTCGTACTTCGACAACGAGCCCGCCAACGTGAACCTCTTCCACGAGCGACACCCCGGCGCCCGGGTGGTGTTCGTGGAGACCGATCACTCGCCCCGGCCGGTGGAACCGGACGAGGCGATCCCCTGGATTCGCAGCTTCCTGCGGGCCTAGGGCGCGATCCAGCGACAAAGGGAGCGCACCATGGTGCCGGTGCCTCCCGGGCAGTAGTGCAAGAGCGTGCTGTCGAGGAAGGCGGGGCCCGCGATGTCGAGGTGAGCCCACTTCTTGGTGGTGACGAAGTCGCTGAGGAACAGCGCGGCGGTGATGCTGCCCCCGTTGCGACCGCCGGTGTTCTTCGTCTCGCCCCACTCGGCCTTGATCTTGTCGCGGTAGAGGTCGGGCAGGGGCATGCGCCAGGCCGCCTCGCCGCTCTCTCCCGCCGCCGCGAGCAGCTCGCTGGCGAGGCTGTCTTCCCGGCTGTAGAGCGCGGTGTACCACTCGCCGAGCGCGACGACCGCGGCGCCGGTGAGGGTGGCAAGGTCGACGACGGCGTCGGGGTTGAGTTGGCTCGCATAGGCGAGGCAGTCGGCGAGGACGAGGCGTCCCTCGGCGTCGGTGTTGTGGATCTCCACGCGCTTGCCGCTGTACATCTTGAGGATGTCGCCCAGCTTGTAGCTCTTGCCGCTCGGCATGTTCTCCACGGCACCGAAGATGGCGTCGATCTTGACACTCGGGTTGAGCATCGACACCGCCTTCATCGTGCCGATGACGGCGGCCGCGCCGGCCATGTCGCAGCGCATCGTCATCATGCCGTCGCTCGGCTTGAGTGAGAGGCCACCCGAGTCGAAGGTGACGCCCTTGCCCACCAGCGCGATGTGTCGCGTGGCGGGGCCGGCCGGGGTGTAGGTCATGTGCACGAAGCGCGGGGGACGGTCGGAGCCCTGTCCCACGCCGGTGATGCCACCCATGCCGGCGTCGCGGATCTTGGTCTCGTCCCACACCTTCACGCTGATGCGGTCGCCCGCGAGCCCCTCGGCCACCTTGGCGATGCTCTCAGGGTACACCTCGGCGGCCGGCTCGTTGACGAGGTCGCGCGCGAGGGTCTGACCGGCCACCAGGGCCTCGCCGTAGCGCACGGCAGCGGCGTCTTCCGCCACGCCCACGAGGCTCAGCGCGCCGCAGGGCGCCTTGCGCTGCGCCTCGGGCTTGTACTTGTCGAAGCGGTAGTTGCCCTCGAAGAAGGCCTCGATACAGAGCGACACCTCGCGCCCGCCCAGCTGGCAGCAGGGGAACGCGAGCGCCACCGCCTTGGCGCTCTTGTTGCGAGACTGGAAGCCAGCCACGCCCGAGGCGGCGCGGAGGTCGCTCGCCGTGCCCGCGCCGCAGCCCACCAGCAGCACCCGCTTCGCGCCGATCCGCCCCAGCGCGGGCACCAGGAAGCTCCCGTTCACCCGGCCGTCGAAGTGCTCGTCGGCACAGGCGGCCGCGAGGGAACCCCCGAAGTTCGTGGGGCCGTCGAGGTCGGCGAGCGCCACCGCCAGCTTGCCCTGGGGGACGACGAGGACCAGGATGTCGGCGGCGACGGCAGCCGCCGGGCTGTTCGCGAAGGTAATGGACATTTCAGATCCGGAGGGCGAGGTAGGCAGCGAGCAGGATGGCGAAGGCGAGGCCGATCCCCGACATGATCATCACGTAGGGGTCGCCCTTCACCGAGGCGAGGAGACGGTCGATGGGGCCGGGCTCGGCCTCGATCTCATCGTCGAGGTCGCTGTCGTCGCCGCGGTGGGTGCCCGGCGCCGAGGGACGGTCGTGCTCGACCTGGGGCCCCCGGGGAATCGGCTCCATCGACCAGTTCCGCGGTAGCTTCGCGGGGGGATCGTCGGGGCTGGCCGCGGCGTGCGGCGGCGGCACGGGCGAGGCGACGGGCGATGCGATGGGCCGCGCGGGCGCGGCGGGAGCTTCGCTACCCTCGGGAAGGATGGGGCGCGCGAGGAAAGCGGGCGTGGGCTCGGGATCGGCGGGCAGGTCGCGGGTGTTGCCCACGCGGAGGGGCTCGGGCATCCGAGGCGGCATCGCGCCGGGGCGCGACCCCAGCAGGCCGGGGATGGTGTCGAGCG
>VGRQ01000515.1 GCA_016875315.1 Deltaproteobacteria bacterium
AACGATGGGCGATGTAGGGACGCAGAGCGCGCACCGTCTCGAAGCGGCGCACCTGGGCGCGGTGGACAGTGAGCGCGACGATGTCGTGGAATTCCACGTCGCCGTCGTCGCCCATCCACGAGCGCACCGTGCTCTCGACGTTCTCGGGGAGGCCGATCTGGCTGTACTCGCGGAGGAACTCCACCAGCTCCTCGCGGCGCCAGCCCTTCTTCAGCGCCTGCTCGATGCTGATCTCGGTGATCTTGTAGGTGTTGGCGCGGTCGCAGCCCATCAGCTCGGCGATCTCGCCGAGCCGGAACAAGAGCACCGGCGCGAGGCCCGCCGGCGCGATGATCTCGTAGTTCGGCGTGAGGTAGAACTTGGAGAAGCCCTCGTCTTCCGGGGGGTCGAGCAGCGCGGTGGCGCGGGGCGACAGCCGGTAGAACTTCTGCTGGCCCCACACGCCGAGCTCGACCATCCCGCAGGACACCAGCGCCGTGAAGCTGTAGCCCTCGCGATCGGCGCCGCGGGGCGAGGCGTACTGGCCCTTGTGGAAACGCTCGCGCCAGTCCTCGCCGCGTTTCCAGCGGCGGTAGAGCGCCATCAGGGGGGCCTCGGGGATCCACTCCCCCTTGCCGCTGTGGATGGCCCAGAGCACCCACTCCGCCATGTCCTGGCGCTTGTCGAGGGCGCGGAACACGAGATCGCGCTGGTCTTCCGGTTCCAGCGACAGCCACTCGTCCACCACCTCGCGCGCCACCGACACGCGGTCGCCGCGAAGCTCGATCATCCCGTGCATCATCAGGAAGTCGTAGTGGAGGTTGAACACCTCGGAGTCGGGCGCCCACACCTGCGCGAAGAACTTGTCGAGCTCTTCCTTCTGCGCCTTGAACACCTCCTGTCGCTGCGTGAGCTTCGGGGGGTGCTGGTCCATGTAGGTGGCCAGCGTGGCCAGCGAGAAGTCGAGCGGCGGGCAGAAGGGCCGCTGGTCGACCACCCGGATCTCCTCGTGCTGGAAGGTCGCCAGCGCCAGCTCGGCGCCGAGGTGCTCCAGCAGGTGATCGATCAGCGGGTCGGGCACGAGGTAGAAGAAGCCGTCTTCCACCGGCTTGCTCGCGACGACGAGGCCGCGGTCACCGAGCACCTGCATCGTCCGGGCCCAGTCGTGCTCGCGGCCGCCGAGCATCAACACCAGCTCGCGGTGGAGCTCCTCGGCCTGCGCGATGCCCCCGCACTGGATGAGCGCCGCCAGCGCCTGCCGGTCGCGCGGCTGCATCTGGAACAACAGGCCGCCAAGGCGATTTCCCTGGGCGATCGCCCGGATGGTGAGCTGCACCACCCGGTCTTGCTCGCCCACGCGCACCGGCTGCCCGCCGAGCGCCCGGTAGAGCGAGTGCACCAATGGCTCCGGCATCCGCTGGAAGTAGGCGGCCAACTCGTCGATCTCCGACCTCGACAGGCGGCGACGGCGCGCCAGCCCTGCCGTTGGCTTCCACTTCTTGCGGTGCGCGCGCGGCTTGATCGCCATCTTGCCGCTGCTCGGCATCGACACGCCGTTGCCGTCGAAGTCGTCGCGGAACACGCGGCGTGCCCGCCGCCCGCGAGCCCCGGCTTCCACCTCCGCGGTGCCGCCGCTCTCCAGCTTGCCCTCGGGCGCGCTGCCCTCGCCGCTGCCGCGACGACGGCGACGGCGCCTGCGCCGGCGACCTGCTCCACCCTCTCCGTCTACCGGGCCCACGCCGCCCTCGATCCCGTCGGTGCTCATCTCGACATGTCCTTCTGGTGCCGCTCTACGCGGTCGCTTCCTGGATGTAGTAACGGTAACCCTGCTCGGTTAGGAACAACTGCCGCTTCATTGCGAACTCTTGCTCCTTCGTCTCACGGGTGACGAGGCTGTAGAAGTGAGCCCCGTCCTTCTTGGGACGCAGCACGCGGCCGAGGCGCTGGGCCTCCTCCTGGCGTGACCCGAAGCTCCCCGACACCTGGATCGCCACGTTGGCGTCGGGGAGATCGATGGAGAAATTTGCCACCTTGCTCACGACGATGAGCTTGATCTGTCCCTTGCGGAACTTGTCGAAGATCACGTCGCGCTGGGGGCCTGGCGTCTCCCCGGTGATGAGCGGCGCGTTGTAGCGCCGCGCGATCTCGTGGAGTTGATCGAGGTAGGTACCGATGACCAGCACATTGTCGTCACGATGCTTCTTCACGAGGTTGTCGAGCACCCGCATCTTCGCGGGGTTCACCGCCGCGAGGCGGAACTTCTCGCCCTCGCGGGCCTTCTCGTAGTGCATCGCGCCGCCGTTGTTCCAGCCCACGCGCACCTCGTAGCACTTGGCCTCGGCGATGAAGCCGCGCTCCTCCAGCGTTTGCCAGGCCATGTCGAAGCGCTTGGGCCCCACCAGCGAGAACACGTCGCCCTCGCGACCGTCTTCCCGCACCAGGGTGGCGGTGAGGCCGAGGCGACGGCGACCTTGCAAGTCGGCGGTGGCGCCGAAGACCGGCGCCGGGAGAAGGTGCACCTCGTCGTACACGATGAGGCCCCAGTTCTCGTCGGCGAACAGGTGCAAGTGCGCGAACTCCGCCTCCTTCGAGGCGCGCCAGGTGAGGATCTGGTAGGTGGCCACGGTGACGGGCCGGATGTTCTTCTCGTCGCCGGTGTAGGCGCCGACCTCGCTCTCGGTGAGGTTGGTCTTGTCGAGGATCTCGCGCACCCACTGGTTCACCGCCGCGCCGTTGGTGGCGAGGATGAGCGTCTTCTGCTTGACCTTGCTCATCGCCGCGAGGGCGACGATGGTCTTGCCGGCGCCGCAGGGCAGCACGATGACGCCGTTGCCGCCGGAGGAGCGTCCCTCCTGGAACCAGCGCGCGGCTGAGCTCACCTGGTAGTCGCGAACCACGAAGGGCTTGCCGTTGCTTCGCAGCGTGCTCCGGAGAGAGATCTCCAGCGGGTCGCCCTCGGTAAACCCGGCCAGGTCTTCCACCGGCCAGCCGGCGGTGAGCATGCGTTGCTTGAAGAGGCCGCGGTGCCCGCCCGCGATGGCGAGGTATCGCCGCCCGTCCTCGACCAGCATCTCGCGCACGGACTTCACGAGCCCCACCTGCTTGGCCACGTAGAGCGTGGCGAACTCTAGGCGAAGAAGCTTAGGATCATCGGGGTGGACCACCAACTTGACCAGCCCATAGCGGCCGATGGTCTCCCCCACCTGGTTCAACACGTCGGGGGGCACGTCGAACTTCGACCACTTCTGCAACCCTTCCACCACCTCCTCGCGCGTCATGCCGCTGCTGGCGGCGTTCCACAGGGTCAGCGGCTGGATCCGGTAGGTGTGCAGGTGCGCGGGCGAGGTTTCCAGCTCGGAAAAGCGCGACAGGAAGTCACGCACCTCCTCGTAGCGGGGGTGCTTGGTTTCCAGGAGCACCTTGCCATCCCCCTGGACGATCAGGGGGTTGTCAGGCCGAACGTGCATGAGTCATCGCAGGGCGTCCTCCCAGGGACGGGGTGCGGGCGGCTGGGCCGGTAGATCGGAAGGGCTGGGAGCGATCTCGCTCCCGGGCCGCGTGTACACCGGGTGACGACGGGGTGCCGTCGGGGCCCGGACAAGCCGCGACCAAGTGCGTGCGGGCGTGAACCCACCGCGCTGTGGCTCGACCGGCGGCCGGATGAACCGTTCCCGCTGGTCGTAGCGCAAATGTGCCTGCTGCTGGGAGACTTGTCAAGGGCCGGTGCGCGCTTGCCCGGTCACGCTTCGTCAGCGACGCGCGCCGCACCCACCTGCTGGGCCACGGCGTTCACCTCGACGAGCACGAGTTTCTCGCCCGATCTCTCCCCGAGTTCGCGAGCGCG
>VGRQ01000516.1 GCA_016875315.1 Deltaproteobacteria bacterium
CGCCGCCCTCCCGCCACGCGGAGAGCGCGTACACGAGGCCCGCGCCGGCGTCGCTGTCGAGCACGTCGGGCAGCCACCCGCGCGCGGCAGCGAGGCACCACAGGGCCGGCAGCGCGAGGGCGGCGAGCGCGCCGCCTACCAGCTCCCGGGATTCGACGCGCTGCACGCCGCCTCGCCACAGAAGTTGGCCACCTCGCCGGTCACGAGGAAGTGGGCGGACTGCTGGATACAACCCGGCCAGCTGCGCGGGATCGAGTGCGCCCCGCTCGACGCGCCCGGCCGGTTCACCGGCTCGGGGTAGCCCACCTCGGGGTCGTACTGCACCATCGTGGGCGCGCTGGTGGGCATCGCCGCTGGAACCAGCGCGTAGGGCGTCGTCACCGAGGGGGTGGCGAGCGTGCCGCCCACGCTCCGCATCAACAGCTCCGTCGTCAGGTTGGGCACCTGCTCGTCGCCCATCGACTCCTGCCAGATCATGTCGCGACCCGCCATGCGGTCCGCGTGCGCCGCCGGGTCGACCGGGTCCCACAACACCTGGGTGGTGGCGTAGAGCAGCTGGCGGTCCCAGGGGTCGGGGTACTCGCGGCTGGCGACGATGTCGAAGGGCGGCCACTGCGCCGATCGCTCGAGCATGGTGGCCCAGGCGGCGCCGCCCACGTGGAACACGCCCCGGGGGATCGACCCCTGGTTGGCGAACATCACCGATCCCTCGATCCCGCCCAGTGAAATCCCGTAGTAGTAGAGCTGCGACGGGTCGGCGAGCCCCTCGAAAAGCTCGTCGTCGAGCAAGCTGCCCTGGGCCACGTACATCACCAGCGCGCTGGTGTCGGCCACGCCCTGCACCAGCATCTCGGGCACCTCGTGGAAGCGCGCGAAGTCGGCGGCCACCTCGAGCGCGTGGAGGCGATCGTCGCTGGTGAGGCCGGTCCACTTGGTGGCGATCACGATGGCGCCGAGCTCGTCGGCGAGCGCGCGCACGCCGTTGCTGTCGTCGCCGGCGAGGTAGTCGTCGGGCTCCGACATGATGCCGTGCCCGAAGATGAGCACCGGCACCGTCCCCGGCTCGCGGTCGCGCACGCTCTCCGGGATGGTCACCCACAGGTAGGCCTCGCGCGTGCCCTGCACCACGGCGGCCCCGCTGGTGTCGAGCTCCAGGGAGCGTTCCTCCACCAGCCAGTTGGCGGTGGTGAAGCTCCCCTCCAGTTGTTTCCACACCCCCTCGGGCGGCGGCGCGTCGTCGCCCGCCGTCCACGTGCGGCTGAAGGCATGGGCGCTCGGCACGGGGAGCGCCGCGAGCACGCCGTCGAGCAGGGCGCGGCCGTCGCCCACCGGGAAGTCCCAGGCCACCGACACGTCGTCGTAGCCGAGATCGGCGAGCTGGGCGTGCAGGTCGGCGTAGTGACCCTCGGGCGCCGGCAGGTCGAGGGGGGCGCCGCCGCTCGTCACGCCCGAGGTGACGACGACGGCGACGGTGTGACCGGGGGTCATCGCCATCATCGGCCTGACGATGAGCGTGCGCTGGCCCGAGGCGATGGCGTCGTCGGCCGCGTCGAGCTCGGCGAAGCAGGGGATGGGGGCGCCGCTGTCGAGGTCGACCATCCGCACGGTGCCGTCGATGCCGATCTGCGTCTCGCCCCCCACGCTGTCCTCGTCGATCGGCACCTCGAACATCGTGATCGACGGCTGCACCACCGAGAAGCCGTCGCGGAGGTTGAAGAGCGTGAAGTCCCAGTCCTCGCCCCCGGCGGCCACCGGGAGGTCGCCTGCGACCATCGCCACTTTCCCCTCGGCGACCAGCTCGGCGGAGGGGAAGGGGTTGTCGCGGCCGAGGCCGAGCGCCCCCACCGGCGACGCGACCGAGACTTCCTCGACGGGCGTACAGGCAAGAAACGCGAGGATCATGGGTGCCGGCTATCCCGGGGAGGGGGATTCGAGGGCGGTGGCCAGCTCCCCGGCCACGCTGGCCCGTACCCGCTCCACGAACATCTCCTCCATGGGGACGGCGCCCGCCTGCTTCCTCAGGCCCTGGAGCAGCCCGCCGAGCGCCCCCTCGTCGGCCGGCTCGCCGAGAGGCGGGCGCGGGTAGCGCATGATGAAGCGGGTGACCGGGCTCCACCGGTGCCGCCCGAAGCTCACCTCCATCGCGTCGCGCACGTCGCTCGCGCGGCCCGGCAGCCAGCCCCGCTCGCGGGCAATCCGCGCCATGGCCACCACCTCGGCGGAGCGCGCGGCGATGTCGATCACGTCCTTGACGGTGAGGAACCAGAGCACGGTGCGGAACAGCTTCTTCACCGGCCAGAAAATGGCGGCACGAAGGCACCCCACCAGCATGTTCGACCGGTCCTCGGTGAGCACGTCGAGCGTGGCCTCGTCGAGCGGCTGGCCACAGGCCTCGGCGTCGGCCTGCAGCGCGCGCCGCAGCGCCTTGCGCGACAGCCAGTCGTCGAGGATGGGCAGCGGCACCACCATCGCCACGCCGGCGAGGATTACGTGCGGGTGCGCGGCGGGCGACATCGCCAGGCCTTATCCCGAGCAGCCGCCGAGCCACGCCACCGCGCCCTCGGCGTCGCTCGCCGACACCGTCCACCAGGCGCCATCGTGACGAGAGAGGTGTACGGACAGCGGCGCGGCACCGCCGGCGAGCACCGCCGTCACGCGGCGCACGGGGGGATCGCGGTCCAGTCGTGCAAAGCAAGCGGCGAGGCCCGCGGCGTCGGCGGCGGTACACGCGATGCGACCCCCGTCGTAGGGCACGCCCTCGAAGGCGCCCTGGGCGGCCGCCGGGTCGGGATCGCCAGGAAGCTCCGTCCGCCCCACGGCCACCCGCCAGCCGGGACCGAGGCGGGCCGCCGTGCACGGCGCCAGCGGCGTCCACGCGTCGAAGGCCAGCTCGACCGGCTCGAGCTTCCGCATCGGCGCGCCACTCAACAGCACGTCGGCCGCCGCCATGTCGACCAGCACCTCGAAGCTGATCCAGTCCTCGTGGCGCGCCCGCCGCGCGAGCGCCTGCACCGAGGGACGGCGCGGGTCGATCTGCACGCCGGCGCGGGCGATCGCCTCGTCGATCTTGCCCTCGCGCAAGAGCGCGTCGGCGCTGGGCGGGTCGTCGCAGGCGAGCAGCCACCACATGGGGCCGCACGTTATCCGCGCGCCGTGGTCACCGACGCCTTCGTCACCCTCGGCCGCGGGCAACCGGGGGG
Source organism: Deltaproteobacteria bacterium (assembly GCA_016875315.1). Taxonomy (GTDB): domain Bacteria; phylum Myxococcota_A; class UBA796; order UBA796; family SXON01; genus SXON01. Next base: position 3,201 of record VGRQ01000516.1, read on the forward strand.
CTGGCTGTTCTCCTGCGAGCACGCGTCGCGCCGCATGCCGAGGGGCTACCCCGTCTCGCACCGCGATCGGCACCTGCTCGACACCCACTGGGGCTGGGACATTGGCGCCGCCGACCTCACCCGCGCGCTGTGCAACTCGATGGGCGGCGGGGCGGTCTTCTGCAACTTCACGCGCCTGCTGTGCGACACCAACCGCGCCCCGGGCGACCCGACGATGTTCCTCGACGACACCGACGATGGCGCGCCGAGCTTCAACAGCGCCCTCGACGAGGCGGAGCGCGACCGCCGCTCTCGACGATATTTCCACCCCTACCACCAGGCGCTGGCGCGCTTCGCCGCGCAGCGACCGCGCCTGTTGTTGTCGATCCACAGCTTCACGCCGAGCTTCCGCGGGCGAGCCCGGACCATGGAAGCGGGCGTGCTCTTCGACCGTCACGACCCCCTGGCCCACGAGCTCGCGCTCGGGCTGGCCGGCGAGGGCCTGGTCACCGCGCTCAACGAGCCCTACTCGGGCAAGGACGGGCTCATCTACTCCGCCGCGCGTCACGGCCAGGGCGCCGGCATCCCCTACCTCGAGCTCGAGGTGCGCCAGGACCTCATCGACACCCGGCCGAGGGCCGCC
>VGRQ01000517.1 GCA_016875315.1 Deltaproteobacteria bacterium
GTGGCCACGGCGATCGTCGTGCCCCAGGTCGCCGACGCGCGCGCCCGGCTCGACCAGTTCGCCCGCGACGAGCTCAAGGCCAAGGGCAAGAAGAAGAAGAAGCGTGGCACCAAGAAGGCCAAGGCGCCACCGCCCCCGGCCGTGTCGGTGACCGCGGCCTGCGACGACCTGATCAAGCTCGAGCCCGCGGCCATGTCGGGCGCGCTCACCACCGAGCAGATCGCATGCGTCGAGTCGAAGATCGCGATGGCCAAGAAGCAGACGGAGCGCGACAAGCTCAGCCGCGTGCTGCTTGCCAACGCCGACAGCCGCGCCGACGTGGAGGAGTGGATGCGACTCGCCGCGCGCCACCTCGAGGAGATCGACCGCTCCGATCCCGACCTCTGCTTCCGCTACGCGCTCACCCTGTCGCGCACCGGCACCCTCGAGGAAGGGGAGGAGGTGCTCAAGTGGATCGGCTACGCGCTGGAGAACAAGCAGGCCTGGCAGGGCCCCACCTACATGTCGAGGGTGTACAACCTCTACCGCTTGCAGGCTGAGGTCGCGACGCGCATGTGGATCGACGCCGAGCAGGACTTCCAGGAAGAGCGGAACGAGGAGAACAGCCTCACGGCCGAGGAGTTCCGCGGCTTCGCCAAGAACACGGCCCGGGAGTGGCTCGACTACGCCCGGGTGTCGGGCCAGGAGCACGAACGCGCGTACGCGCTCTGCCAGGCCGCGGCCGGCTCGCCGAACTTCTGCGCCGAGACGGTCACGTCGCCGGAGTAGCTGGGCGGTTAGCGCGCGCCCGTGCCTCGCGTGTACGTCCACACCTTCGGCTGCCAGATGAACGAGTACGACTCGGGCAAGATGCGCGCCTTGCTCGGGAAAGGCGGTTTCGAGGCCACCGAGGAGATCCACGACGCCGACGTGGTGATCGTCAACACCTGCTCCGTGCGCGAGAAACCAGAGCAGAAGCTCCACAGTTTCCTCGGGCGGGTGCTGCCCCAGAAGCGCAGCCGGGCGCTGACCGTCGGCATTGCCGGCTGCCAGGCCCAGGTCGACGGCGAGCGCCTCTTCAAGAAATACCCGGCGGTCGACCTCGTCTTCGGTCCCGACGCCGTCCACCGCGTCAATGACATCGTCCGCGCCGCCCGCGAGCGACGCGTGCTCGACACCGAGTTCCTGGACGGCGACGCGTACCCCTTCGTGTCCGACCTCGACCCCGGCGCCGAGGGACGGATCGCGGCCTTCGTCACCATCCAGAAAGGGTGCGACAACCGCTGTACCTTCTGCATCGTTCCCAGCACCCGGGGCGACGAGGTGTCGCGCCCGTTGCCCGAGGTGATCGACGAGGTGCGTCGCCTGGTCGACCACGGCGTGAAGGAGTTCACCCTCATCGGGCAGAACGTGAACTCGTACGGGATCAAGATCCCGGGTCAGCCGAGCTTTGCCGACCTGCTCCGCGCCGTTCACGAGGTGCCGGGAGTGGAGCTCATCCGCTACACCACCTCGCACCCGCGCGACATCGGTGCCGACGTTGTCGCCTGCTACGCCGAGCTGCCACGCCTCGCGTCGCACCTCCACCTCCCCGTGCAGAGCGGCAGCGACCGGGTGCTGCGGCGCATGAAGCGCTTCTACACGCGCGATCGCTACCTCGAGGTGGTGTCGCAGCTCCGCGCGGCGCGGCCCGACCTGGTGCTCAGCACCGACGTGATCTGCGGCTTCCCCGGCGAGACGGAGGAAGACTTCGACGAGACGATGAGCCTCTTGGAAAGCGTGCAGTTCCACGCGAGCTTCTCGTTCCGCTACAGCCCCCGGCCCGGCACGCCCGCCCTGCGACTGCTCGACGACGCGGTGCCGGAGGCGATGGCCCAGGCACGTCTAGAGCGATTTCAGTCGCGACAGCGCAGCATTGCACTGGCGGCTCACCAGGCGCTGGTGGGAAGCGTCCAGCGCGTGCTCGTCGAAGGACCCTCCGCCCACGACGAAGGGGTGGTCTGCGGCCGAACCTCCACCTTCAAGACCGTGAATTTCCCTGGCTCGACCGAGCTAAGCGGCCGCTGGATCGACGTGTGCATCACCCGGGGCTTCGCCAACACCCTGCGGGGCGAACGCGCGGCACTCCCCGCCACCGCCTAGGGCCTGCCGCCGCTCAGGCCCCTGCCGCCGCGCCGATGGCGCCGAGGAAGATCATCACGAAGAGGAACAGGAAGTACGCCAGCATGAACAGGGCCATGCCCGCGAAGAACATCCCCAGGAGGGTGCCCACCGCCCCCCCGACGAGCCCGGCGGTGGCAGAGGCCGAGCCACTGGCACTCAACCCGGCCCGGTTGACCATGCTCGACTTGTAGAGCGCGTAGATGCCGAGCGGGAGCGCGAGGAGCCCGGTCATGTAGCAGGAGCAGATGGCGAGCGCGTTCAGCGTGAGCGAGCCCACGGCGGCCCACATCGCCGCGATGGCCTCGGTGTCGCCCGCGCCGGCACTCGCGACACCGGGTACCGGCGGCGCCTCCGGGTAGCCGTAGGGGTCGAGCGCCAACTACTTGCCGAGCGTGTACTTGGCGGAGCGCGTGAAGAGCAGCTCGGGCTTGCCAGCGCCGCTCGACGCCTTGCCCACCTTCACCTCGAGCACGCCGGCGCCCGAGGGCACCGGCGCGAACAGGCGGAAGAAATGCACGGAGGGGCCCTTGTCGGCGATCGAGTCGCGCGTGACGCTCGCGCGCGATTCCGACACCTTCTTGCCGTCGGCGTACACCTCGGCCACGAGCCAGTAGGCCACGCCGTCGAACTCGGCCTTGCTCTTGGCGTAGAGCACGGGCAGTTCCACGACCACCGCGTCGGTGTCGCTGTACACCACCACCGGCGCCCAGTTGTCGGCGAGCGGCTTCGCGCCGCTCACGTCGATGGGCATCTTCGTGCTCCCGCCGAGCACCTTGGCGGCGCTGTCGAAGCCGCTCAGGTCGCGCTCGGGGTCTACCTTCACCGAGGCGTCGGCCTTCGGGGTGGTGGGGATGTCGAACTCCTCCTCGTCGTCGTGAAAGGCCGTCGAGTCGGGCACGTCGGCGTTGGCGCCCTTCTTCTCGTCGGGATTGGGCTCCTTGAAGAAGTCGTCGTCGTCGTCAGCGAGGGCCGGGCCGGAGAGGGCGGCGAGCAGCAGGAAACAGGTCATCAGGCACTCCGGGCGCGCGTCCGTGCGCGCCGCCACGATACACGGGATCGCAGAAACGTCAAGGATGCAGAACCCCTACCTCGTCGCGGATTACCGGCAAGTCACCCGCGAGAGTACGGCCTTCGCCCGGCTCGCGGCGGCCTGTCTCCCGGGCCTGGCCTCGGCGGCGGCGATGGGCATTGTCGGCCCCGGTGCCTTCCCCTGGGCGGAGGCCTCGGGCTCGATCTTCGCGAGCGCCGCCGCCGGGCACGCGGCGCGGCTCGGCGTGCTGCTCGCGGGCGCGATGGCGCTCCTGGCCTACGACGTGGGCGTTCGCGGTCCCGACCGTGGGCTCGTCGATCTCCACCCCGTCCACGCCGGGCCCTACCTTCACGCCCGGCGGCGCCGGGTGGCGGTGGCTGGGGTGCCGTGGCTGGCGGGCGCCCTCCCGCTCCTGTTTCCCCTGGGTCGCGACATCGCCATCCTCGTTCCCGCCGTGCTGCTGGTGGTGGGCGGCTGGGCGGCCGGGCAGGCCTGCGGCCTCGCCTTTGCCCTGCGTTCGCCGAGCCTGGCGCTGTCCCCGGCCTCTGCATCGTTGCTCGACGCCGTGCGTGGCGCCAACCCGAGGCCCCAGGCCGCGCTCATCTGGGCGCCCGGCGCGGCGCTGGCGCTCGCGGGCAGCGC
>VGRQ01000518.1 GCA_016875315.1 Deltaproteobacteria bacterium
GTACCAGGGCGGCGTGCAGGGCACGTCGGGGCGGCCACTGGCGCCGTAGCCAGGGAGGTCGAGCGCCAGCACGCGGTGACCCTTGGCAAAGTACTCGAGTTGATACTCCCAGAAGCCCATGTAGGAGGATAGCCCGTGGATAAATACCACCGGGCTCCCCTCCCCGCCCGAATCGACAAACGCGATGTCGAGATCGTTGACGACGGTGTGTTGCACCGGCAGCGGTGCCCAGAGGTCGCCGGGTTCGATGGGACCGAGACCGGCGTAGCGCGGGGCGCAGCCGAGGAGCGCGAGCATCGCGGGGATCATCCGAACACCAGCCAGTCGAGGGTGAGCATCATCGTCCACGGGGCTTCCGGCAGCGCCGTGCCACCGACACCGGCGCCGATGGCCGACACGTTGAGCAGCGGCAGGGGACGACCGGACACGCGCCCATTGAACTCGGTGCCGAGGGCGTTGGCGGCCGCGTCGCGCGCGTGCGCCACGCCGACGGTGACCCCGAGCCGGTTGGGCACCGCGTCGAATCCGACACTCGACGACACCGCCACCAGCCCCGCGCCCTTCCCCGACACGTCGGGCACCACCGAGATCGCCCGGTTGATGGCACCCGGATCAGGGAAGAGCAAGTAGCTGCCGTGCGTGGCGTGTACCGCGCCCACGATGCCCCAGCTGTTGGCGGTGAGCACGCCCGTGTAGGTGCTGTCGCCATCCTCGTCGCCGGTGGCGTAGAGCGCCTCCAGTCGCGCCACCGAGCCCTCGCCGGGCGCGAAGCGCCAGCGCCCCTCCACGTCGACCAGGGCGCCCGACACGCCGATGTCGCCGTGGTCGGCCACGTAGATCTTGCCCACGTTACCCACCACCACGCCGTGTACCCCCACCGGTCCCGCGTCGAGCGCCGCGTTGTAGCCGAGGTCGGCGCCGATCCAGGCCACGTCGACGTCGACCTCGGGCGCCACCTCGTCTTCGCTGGCGCGGAAGTCGAGCCGCGGCCCGCCCTGCATTTCCGACAGGGCAGACGCGGGACCGGAGCCGAGCAGGCCCGCGCTCCCGCCCGCCCGGTCGCGAAGGAACCAGCCGTGCAGGCCCACGCGGGTGGCGTGCGCCGGGGCCAGTTGCAGGTCGGCCACCGCGAGTGACACGTCGTCGCCCGCGGCGAAGGCCTGCTCGTAGAGCGTGAACCCGCCCACGCGGTAGCGCAAGGTCTCCGCCGCGGGCGAGCCGATCTTCCCGTAGAGCGCCACGCCGGCCGCCTCCGTGCCCCAGAACACCAGGCGGCCGCCGCTGCGCACGAGGTCGTCGAGCCGCGAGCGCGAGGGGTCGTTGACCCCATCGCCCACGAACTGCAGGCCGACCACCAGCGTTTGTTTGCTCAGCAGCTCGAAGCGCCCGGCGAGGCGGCGCGTCTGGAGGTTCACCGAGTCGGCCCCGATCGCCCCGCCGGTGTTGCCGCCGGTGCCGTAGCTGCTGTCGCCGAAGGCAAAGTCGACCTCGAAGGCCGCGTCGAGCGCGGCGCGGCCGTCGAGCAGCCGCGGCGCGTAGGTGAAGAAGGCGCCGACGCGCTCCTCGGTGTAGGCGCCGGCCTCGGTGCCGGTGGTGGTAGAGTTGGTGCCGCCAAGCTCGCCGATCACCTGGCCATTGACCAGCGGGTTGGTGGTGACCACGTCGGTGGTCACCGCTCGCGCCGAGAAAGTGCCGAGGAAGCTTAGACCTCCCGATTCCTCCGGGGACGGTCGCACCTCCCCGGCACGGGCCTCGGCCGGGAGGGAAGCCTCGCCGGCGAGTGACAGGGTGGCGAGCAGCACCAGCACTACTGCCGCCGGTAGGTCTGGATGTTGGCCCCCGGGTCGAGCTGCGGGCCCGAGCTGCTGCCGAAGCCGCCCTCCGGGGTGGGCGCCACGTAGCCGTAGTCGGGCTCGGTGATCACTACCTCGTAGGTGAGCTCGTCGCCCTCCACCTCGTAGATGCCGTGCGACACCGCGCTCGAGGGGCTGGTTTGCACCAGCTCGATGCTCGCCGGGCTCGTGCCGGTGGCGGTGGTGTAGCTGCCCTTGAAGGTGGTGGACTGGCCCTCGGTGTCGGTGGCCACCACCGTGTAGCTGCCGCCAGACTTGAACTCGGCGGTGATGCGGTCGAAGTAGGGGGCGAAGAGCTCGCTCAGGTCGTCGCCCTCGCTGATCCAGTCGCCCGCCAGGCTGTCGCTGTCGCTGTCGGCGTCGGCGTCACCGTCGGAATCGGCGTCGGTGTCGGTGTCGGTGTCACTGTCGGAATCGGTGTCGGTGTCGGTGTCGGTGTCCGCATCGCCCGCGAGCGCCGCGTTGACGTAGGTGCCCGGCGTATCGACGTCGTCGGGCAGGCAGGCGAGCAGGGCGAGGAGGCTCACCCCTTCCCGCTATGCTGCGACGCAACATCGCGCAAGGCGATTTCTCGAAGCGCCACCTTGTCGACCTTGCCCGAGGCCGTCACCGGCAGGCTGGGGAGGATCGTGAGGTACTTCGGCACCTTGTACCTGGCGAGATGGGCGAGCAGGTGGGCGCGGATCTGCTCGGTACTCACCGGCTCGCCCGGCGCCGGGGCCACGAAGGCGGCGCCCACCTCGCCCCAGCGGGCGTCGGGCACCCCCACCACCGCGCAGCTACTGATACATCCTGCGCCATGTATCACTGTCTCAATCTCCGGCGGATAGACATTTTCACCGCCTGAAATGTACATCTCCTTGATACGTCCGCGCACGTAGTAGTAGCCGTCGGCGTCTCTCTCCAGCACGTCGCCGGTGCGAAACCAGCCGTCGCCCATCGCCTTTTGCGTTGCAGCATCATCGTCGAGGTAGCCGCCGCACACCGCCGGGCCCGACAACCACAGCTCGCCCGGCTCGCCCGGCTCGCACTCGCTGCCGTCGGGGCGTGCCAGGCGCGCCGCCACGTGCGCCACCGGCATGCCCACGCTCCCCCACTTGCGCTCCACCATGTGCGGCGGCAGCGAGAAGCAGTTGGGGCCCACCTCGGTGAGGCCAAAACCCTGTCGCAGCGGGATGTCTCGCTCGCGGTAGCGCTGCAAGAGCGGCATGGGCAGGGCCGCCCCGCCCACCAGGGCGTCGCGCACCGAGCTGAGGTCGGTGCCGTCGAAGGCCGGGTGCTCGGCCATCATCTGGAAGATCGTGGGCACGCCCATCAAGAGCGTCACCCGCTCCCGCTCGATGAGCGACAGCGACTGGGCGGCGTCGAAGCCCGGGGCCAGCACCACCCGGCCGCCGCGCCAGAAGAGCGGGGTGCTCAGGCAGTTGAGCCCGCCGGTGTGGAACAGCGGCGTGAAGGTGAGCGTGCTGTCGCCGGGCGAGAGGTCGCAGGCGAGCTGGGTGTTCACCGCGTTCCAGTGGAGCTGCCCGTGGGTGAGCAAGGCCCCCTTGGGCCGCCCGGTGCTGCCCGACGTGTACATCAGCACCCAGGGCGCGTCGAGCGGCGCGCCAGGGCCCGGCACCGGGTCGCCGGTGTCTACGCCGGGGTCGTCGTCGAGCGGCAGGCCGTCGAGCCGTCCCGACATCGAGGGGTCCACGAGCACCAGCCGGGGTCGCGCGTGTTCCACCTGCCAGCGAAGCTCCGGATCCGCGAGCCGCCAGTTCATCGGGAACAAGGTGGCGCCCAGCTCGGCGCAGGCGAACAAGAGGAGGAAGGTCTCGGCCCGGTTGGGGGCCAGCACCGCCACGCGGTCGCCGGGTTCCACGCCCTCGGCGCGCAGGCGACCGGCCCAGCGCCGGGCGTCGCGCTGCATCGCGGCATACGTCCACCGGCGGCCGCTGGCCACGTCGAACAGGGCC
>VGRQ01000519.1 GCA_016875315.1 Deltaproteobacteria bacterium
GCCTCTGGGGCGGCCCGGCCCACCTCGCCGCCCTCGACCGGCGATGATGCTCCTGGCGTGGCTGGTGGCCTGTCCCCGGGCGGCCCCGGAGGTGGAGCCCGCGCTCGTCGACAGCACTCGCGCGACCGCCCGCGTCGAGCCCGCCGGCACCGTCGCGGCCGGCGTCTGGGAAGACGCGGAGTTCCCCTACGTCCTCCGCGTGCCCGAGGGCTACGAGCTCACCCCCGGGCTGCGTGGCCAGAACCCGCGCGTCACGCTGGTCGACCCGGCCACGCGCGCCCGGGTGGAGCTGTCGGTGTACCCGGGGGGCCCCCGCGGCCCGCGCGAGCGCCGCGGCTGCACCTGGACCTTCGTGGACACCGCTCGCTACCGGCAGCTCGCCCTGGCCGTCGACGTGACCATCGGCACCTGCACCCCCGCCGACCCGCGCCACGCCCGCGTGCTCGGCTACTTCGTGGAGCACGCCGGCAGCGCCTACGATCTCGAGGCGATCATCCCCCCGGGCAAGCTCGTCGATGGCAAGGCCGCGGCGGAGCGGGCGGTGGGCGGGGTGCGGTTCCGCTAGCCCCGCCGACGCCGCGCCACCAGCACCGCGAGCATCGCCACCTGCCACGGCGCGAAGGGGCCCACGGCGCAGGAGGTGCCGCCGGAGCAGCCGCCGCCGCAGTCGCCCGAGCTGCCGCCGGTGTCTTCCCCGCCGCAACCGCCGCACGACGACGCGTCGCCGTAGGAAACCGGACCCAGCCAGGTGTACACGCCCAGCCAGTCGGACGCGTCGCCGTTGGCCGCCACGTCGATGCTCTGGAGGCCAATGCCGCTGAAGTTGGGCAGGGCAAACGCCAGCGAGCTCAGCAAGTCGCCGGCCACCGAGTCGATGATCGTCCCGAACAGGCCCGCGAACTTCTCCAGCACCGCGTCGTTCGCGGCGGGCTCGATCTCGTTGTAGCTGACACTCGGCGTGATGTTCTCCGCCGAGAGATCGACGGCGACCTCGAGGTTGCCGGTGCTGTCGTCGAAGGCGAGGTCGGCGCCTGCGTCGGCGTCGAGCGAGAGGGTGATCATGCGCGCCTGGCGGCCGTCGAGCTCGGCGTAGAAGTCGAGCTCGAGGTCTTCCACCTTGAGCCCGAGGTCGTGCTCGCCGGTGTAGTTCACCTCGGGCGACTTCAACGGGCGGGTGACGATGGTGACCGGGCCCGGCTCCCCGAACAAGGGCGCGAAGGCGTCGTCGGTGAGCAGGTTGAGCATCGAGGTGTCGAGCGGGACGGGACCGTTCTCGTCGAGCGTGTAGCAGAGCAGGCCGCTGCGCCAGAAACTGTAGAGCGCGGCGTTGGCGAAGTCGTCGGCCACCATGAGGCCGAGGTGGTAGTCGCTGGAGATGCCGCTCGGCAGCTCGTCGGGATCGGGAAGCTCGCTGTCGGTGCGGAGCGAGCCGCCCGGGTCGACGCTCTCGATGCAGGTGGCGGCGTCGCCGGAGAAGGCACCTTCCATGGTGATGCGCGCCGCGGCCGGGGTGATCTCCACGTTGGAAGGCTGCAACAGCACATGGACAGTGGCATCGCCCAGCTCGATGTCTTGCTCGATGGTCGCCGCCGCGAAGGCCTCCTCGATCTGGGCCTCGAGCTCCGGGCCCATGTCGGCGATGGTGGACTCGAGCGTGCCGCCGACCATGGACAGGATGAGGTCGTACAGCGAGATGCCCACGTAGTTGAGCACCTCCTCGATGTCGCCGATGGTGCACTCGCCCAGGTAGATGTCGTTGGCGCCGTCGAGCTCGTAGTCCACCACGATCTCGCCCATGGTGGCGTCGAGGCTGCGGGTACCGTCTCCGTTGTCGACGATGGCGAGCATCATCGAGGTGCTGACGTTGACCGGGAAGGGGTTCACGTAGCCGTAGCAGGTGTCTTCGAGGCACTCCACCATCGTGTAGAGGCCGAAGGGGTCGCTGGCGTCGTTGAGCGCGACCAGCAGCTCCGCGTTGACGTCGAGCACCCCCTCGCCCGGGGTGATGCTGGCGGAGTTCACCTCGATCTCCACCTTCGCGTTGCTGATCTCGTAGGCGTAGCCGCCGAGCCAGCACTGGTCGAGCACGCCAGCGTAGCTGTCGCCGGTGGTGTCGATGGGGATCTCGGGGGGCAACAGCGCGGGGATCAGCTCCGCCACCGCGTCGAAGCCCTCCTTCGTGATGTCGGCCGACAGCCCCGGGTTGATGGTGGACCCGGCGGGCCAGGAGCTCGCGAGGGCGGGGGCGGCGACGAGAAGGAAGGCGAGCACGGGCTCTCCGCGTGGGCGCGCGAAAGCTACTCGGAAACCGTGCCTCTGCGCAACTTCGAGCGGCTCATGGGCGAGGCCCGTAGGCCAATAGCGCCTCGCCCTCGACGCGCAGCTCGATCTCGCCCGGCGAGATGATCGCGGTGGCGCCAAGAGAAAGCTCCACGCCGCCTACCTCGGCGCGACCGCGCACCACGGTGAGCGCCGCCCAGCGTCGTGAGCGCCGTGTCAACGGGCGGCACACGCGCGCGATGCCGAAGTGGGGCCCGGCGAGGATCTCGCCCTCGCCGTGCTCGCGCGAGGCCCAGCCCGCGTGGGGCCGGGTGACGGCCACCGAAGCCGCCTGCTCGAGGTGCAGCGGGCGGCCCCGGCCCCAGTCGTAGAGGCGCCAGGTGAGGTCGATGGGCTGCTGCACCTCGTAGAGCAACAGGCCCGGCCCGATGGCGTGGATCGTCCCCGGGGGCACCGAGATGAGGTCGCCTGGGCGCGGCGCGATCCAGGCGAGGTCGCCCTCGATCTCGCCGCTGCGAGCGTGCTTCGCGAGCTCGGCCGGCGTCATCTCGCGGTTCACGCCGTAGGCGATCTTGGCGCCGGGCGCCGCGTCGAGCACCACCCAGGCCTCGGCCTTGCCGTGGGGGGCGCCGGCGAGGGCGCGCGCGTCGGCATCGCCGGGGTGTACCTGCACCGAGAGCATCTCGGCGGTGTCGAGCAGCTTCACGAGGACGGGCAGCTCGGCCACGTCGCCCTGGCGGCGGCCGTCGGCCAGTCGATTGTCGTGCCAGGCCTCCCAGGACTCGCCGATCTTCCCCTCCCCCTTGCCGAGGTCGCGGCCGAGGCGCTCGCCCCCCCAGGGGGGCCGCGTGAGGGTGGGGATCACCGGGTAGGCGGGCACGGCCCGCCGGCTAACCGCTTTCCAGCGCCGCGCTCAGCGTGCCGGCAAACACCGCTCGCGACTCCCACTCGTCGATCCAGGCCAGCAGGCGGGTGACATCCACGCGAGGGCTGACGACGACCAGGTCGGTGCCGACGACACGATGGGCGCGCGAGTCGGGGCTGGCGTGGTCGAGGACGATGGTGTGGCCGGCGAGCATCCCGGCCCCCACCCGGGGACGGCGACCCAGGGGGCGCCACGGCCCCTCCCCGGGCTGGTCGCGCAACTCACCGCGCTGGTGGCCCTCCGCGGCGAGGCCGAGATCCACCCCCGCCTCGACGAACACCGTGCAGGCCAACCGTCGCGCCGCCAGCGACTCGAGGATCGGCCGGGCACGGGCCTCCTCGCCGCGTCGCACCTCGAGCAAGAGCGCGCAGCGCGCCGGGTGGCACCCCCGCAGGACAGGGCGGCCGGGCCACGTGGCGGGATCGTCCCACCAGGCGCGCCCGGCCACGAGAAGGGCGAGTGCGAGCCACGCGCCGGGGAGCAGCAAGAGGGGTGCCGCGATCCACCCGGCCGAGGCCAGCGCCACGCCCAGGGTGAGGGCGGCGGCCGGGGCCACGAGGAAGCGCAGGTACCGGTCGAACACCCGGTGCATGTAGCCA